>QIGK01000061.1 GCA_003228875.1 Rhodobacterales bacterium | reverse complement strand
ATTCCGCCCCCAGTATTTTGTTTCTTGGGCCAAAGATGCCCAATCCAAGCCGCGCTAGTATCGAAAACCCGCGCGGAAAAATGCCGCTGCGCATGCGCCAGTCACTGGAATTCACCGCTGTCGCGTGAATTTTTACCAATACCTGTTTGGGTTTTGGTGCTGGTTTTGGCACATCAATAATGCGGACAACCTCAGGCGGGCCGTATTTGGTGTAAACTGCTGCAAAACTGAACACGTCTTCCAGCGGCCTGTCGAAAACAATCGCAATCTGAAAAGCCAGCTCCAGCGTGGGTGAGTATTTCGCGTTTTCAATCGCAACAACGGTTTGGCGGGTAACGCCGATCATCTCCGCTAATGCTTTTTGGGTCATCTCATCTTTGTCAAACCGCAGACGCCGGATGATATTGGAAACACGGCTTTTGCCCATGCTCAAAACCCCCGACGATAGCAGATTAACTTGAAAATATCACCCGCGATTGACGCAACAAACATCGAACTAACAGTCGAAAAAATCACCATCAACGGTGCGGTTTCAAAAACCAGCGCGATGGCTGAACCGACAAAACCAAAACTGAACACAATAAATGAAAACTGCATGGCTTTGAGCTCAATCAGCTTGTCGCGTTCATCTACCAGATAGCTTGGTTTTTTTTCGCCGGTGGTCACCGCATGAATAATGCTGAAAATGACCGAGGTTATAATCGCAACAATAATACTGGCCGCTATCATATACAGCACCGATTTGCCCATCAGCACCCCTGCGTCAATACCCTCAAACCGCCCATCCTGATAAAGTTGATACATTTTGGAACTAAATATCGCAAACACCACTATTCCGGTGAGCATAGAGACAAGGGTATTTTTTTCAGCATAGGTCATTTGATCCTCACAAAATATAGTTTCTTTAACTTTATGTATGGTTTGCTTTACATTATGTCAAATATTTTTTACTCATTGGCGTACAAAAAAACCTAGCCAATTGAAATAAAGCTTAAAAATTCCTCAGAAATTCTGTAAAATCTTAGCCAGCGGCCTCATATGCCTGCGATATCCAGCCTTTCAGCTCCGAATCAACCTCCGCAACATCGGTGATTCCCACTTTATGGGTGCACATACCCCCGACCGCGATCAAACGCTCGGTTCCGCCATGTCCTTTGATATTAATACCAACATCAACCCAGGTTTTGGTCTTTGGCTCCACCAGAACAAACTGCTTTTTACGCCGAAAACTGACGCCGGCCTTTTTCGGGGCGATCTCAAAGTCATCACCTATCTGCCCCAACATACCAAGAATCGCATCGTAAATTGGCCGCAGGTTTTCTTTGCCTGTGTATTGCGCCTCAATCAGGTCATCCGCATCCGCACCATAAGACGAAGTTTCGCGCGCGATATGAGTGATCGTGTTGGCATAGCCATGCCCGATACCATGGGTTTCCTTAAGATATTTAAGAATCTCACCATGTTTTTCCAACCCACAATCCGCCACCGCCTGCATCCAGAAAGCGCGGTCATGTCCGGTGTTTTTTTCAAGATTAGCGAATACTGTTTCAACTGGGTCAGCCATCATTTTCCCCTTTTTAGGGGTATCATGCCGCCAAAACCTGCAAAAATCAACTTTTCAGGCTGATCAATAACGCCTGAAAATCCTCCGGCAGCGCCGCCTCAAATCGTAATTCCTCAGCCGTCACAGGGTGAACAAACCCCAGAACACTAGCGTGTAACGCTTGCCGAGGAAATCCCCGCAGCGCCTCAATCCCGGCCTCCGATAACGCATTTTTTGGAATAGCACGCCGCGACCCGTAAACCGGATCACCAATCAGCGCATGGCCTACATAAGACATATGTGCCCTGATTTGATGGGTCCGCCCGGTTTCCAGCCAGCACGATACCAGCGACGCCACTGGCCGGTCCGTTGGGCCAAAGGCTTCATCGGTGCGTGCCCGTGTTATTGCATGCCGCCCCGCGTCCTTAACAACCGCCATACGTTTCCGGTCGGTTCTATGCCGCGCGATATTGCCGGAAATCCGCACGACATTGCCTTTTTCAAACCGCACGCCGTTAATGCCCGCCAGCCGCGGGTCCATCGCTGACGGGCGGCCCCAGACTACGGCCCGATACAGGCGCTCCAGATCATGGGCCGCAAACTGCGCCGCAAGGCCCTGATGCGCCGCGTCACTTTTGGCCACCACCAGCAGCCCCGATGTGCCTTTATCAATCCGATGCACAATGCCCGGGCGTTTCTTGCCGCCGATGCCCGACAAGGTATCGCCGCAATGGTGCAGCAACGCATTCACAAGCGTGCCGGTTTCCGACCCCGGCGCCGGATGCACAACCATTCCGGCGGGTTTATTCACAACGATCAGATGTGCATCTTCAAACACCACGTCCAACGGAATATCCTCGGGCTGCGCCTCCAGTTCAACGGCCACCGGCAACACCACCTGCCATTCCTGAAACGGCGCAACCTTGGCCTTGATTTCGGTTACGACCTTACCCAAATGACTGACCTGACCATCCTCAATCAACACCCGAATGCGCGACCGTGAAAGCGTCACACCCTCTGGCACAAAAGCCGCCAAAGCTTTATCAAGACGAGGCGCGGGCGATTCCCCCAGCGTGATTGTCAGAACCTCAGAAAGTGCCGTCATGGATGCCCCGTATGAAGAACCAAAGCATTTGCGTACGCTCCGGCGGTTGGTCAACCTGCTGACCGTTGTG
>QIGK01000050.1 GCA_003228875.1 Rhodobacterales bacterium | reverse complement strand
TATCTGGTTTCCGGAGTGGTAATTGTTGAGACAATCTTTGCGTATCCGGGCCTTGCAAAACTAATGATTGACGGGGTGCAAACACGCGATCTGCCGCTGGTGCAGGCTTGTGCGATGATATTTTGCGGCACTTATGTTGTCCTTATTATTCTGGCGGATGTGGCGGCCATTTTGGCAAACCCACGGCTGCGTAACCCGAAATAGGAATTTCCGATCATGGTCAAAAAAGCCAGAAAAACAGCGTTAAAAAAAGCTCCTATAAAGGCGGCGGTTATGGGTGAGACGGTAGAAGGAAAAACTGTTTACGATGAGCTGCCTGACGCACCACCAAAGAAAAGACTCAAACTAACGTGGGCAGGAAAGCTCGGCGTTGCTGTGGTGACGTTTTGGATCATTATGGTCTTTATTGGCCCGTTTATTGCCCCTTATGATCAAGCAGAAATTCTTGACATGGATAGTTATTTACCGCCGGGCACACCGATTGACGGCGGTGGTGTCCACTGGTTGGGCTCAGACAAAAGTGAAAGAGATATTCTCTCGAGAATATTATGGGGTGCCCGAATGACCGTGGGCATATCATTCGTTGCAACTTTATTGGCCTATCTAATCGGCGTAACTGCCGGTATCGCAGCCGCAGTTAAAAAAGGCTGGACGGATATGATCCTTTCTCGCATCAATGATGCGATTTTGGCCCTGCCGTCGATCATGCTTGGCCTGCTCATCGTGGTGGCGCTTGGTTCTTCAATTCCTGTTCTGATTGCCACGGCAGCGATTATTTACGCTTCGGCCGTGTATCGGATTGCCCGGGCCTATGGTCAGGAAATCATGGTGATGGATTATGTCGAGTCAGCGCAGGCGCGCGGCGAAACCATCTGGTGGATTATTTTCCGTGAAGTGCTGCCCAATGCGGCCATGCCGCTGGCCACCGACTTTGGCTTGCGTTTGGTATTTATCGTATTGTTCATTTCCTCCCTAAGCTTTCTCGGCCTTGGTATTCAACCACCGGATGCGGACTGGGGGTCGATGGTGCGCACCAATCTTGAGGCCATGCAATTTGCTGAGGGCTGGGGCATATTGGCACCGATCTGGCCGGCCCTTGCCATTGCCTCTTTCACCATTGCCATCAATCTTATTGTTGACGATATCTCAGCCAAGTCCGGCGGCGATCTTGCCAAGAAAATGATATAGGAAGGGATTGCAAAATGGCCGAACTGTTTGAAATTGACAATCTGCAAATTGCATTCCGCAAAGAGGATGGGACACCGGTTCAGATCGTCAAGGGGGTAAGTTTTAACGTCAAGGCGGGCCAGGTTGTCGCCCTGATTGGCGAGTCCGGTTCGGGCAAGTCGACCATATCAATGGCGACCATGGCCTATTGCCGACCAGGTTTGCATTTTCCTGGCGGCGAGGTGCGCTTGCATGGCAAATGCGCTTGCATGGCAAAAATGTGCTGGCGATGGATCCGCAAGACCAACGCGCTATTCGAGGTAACAAAGTGGCCTATCTGGCCCAGAGTGCAGCAGCGACTTTTAACCCTGCGATCACCATTGGTGAACAGGTTACGGAGGCCGCCGTCTTGCACGGAACGCTGAACCAGGAAGACGCTAATCAAAGGGCACTTGAACTATATCATGCGCTCGAACTGCCTGACCCGGAGCGGCTTGGCAATCGCTACCCCCATCAGGTTTCCGGTGGTCAGTTGCAACGTCTCATGGCGGCAATGGCGCTGGTTTCGAGGCCCGACCTTTTGGTGCTTGATGAACCCACAACCGCCCTTGATGTAACCACCCAGATCGAAGTGCTCAAAGCTTTCAAGAAGGTTATTCAGGAAGAGGGTTCTGCGGCCATTTATGTGACCCATGATTTGGCTGTGGTGGCGCAAATTGCCGATCACATCGTGGTGCTTTATTCTGGAGAAGTGCAGGAACAGGGGCCAACCGAACAGATAATCAACAATCCCAAACACCCCTATACCAAACGGCTGATGGCGGCGGTTAAACCTACCCCAAAGGCGGGCATGAGTGAGAGTGGGGACAGCAAACATGAACGGGAAGTTCCCAGCGTTGACTGCGGGCTACGGTGGTATTGTGGATGGAGAACCCGTTATTCCGATTTTACGTGACATAGATCTGAAGATTAAAAACAGCCATGTGGTTGGAGTTATTGGCGAATCCGGTTGCGGAAAATCCACTTTGGCGCGGGTGATTGCCGGGCTCTTACCCGCCGCAAGAGGCGAAGTTATTCTTAATGGCAAACTGCTGAAACCAGACCTTAAACACCGCTCAAAAGAAGAGCTGCAGAAGCTTCAATTTGTTTATCAAATGGCGGACACCGCGCTTAATCCGCGACAGGTGATCGGCGACATTTTAGGGCGGCCACTGGAATTTTATCAAGGGTTTAAGGGCAAAAAAAAGCGTGAAGAAGTCGCGAAATTACTGCGTATGGTGGAGTTGCCGGTTGAGTTTGAAAACCGCTACCCGTCTGAACTTTCCGGTGGTCAGAAACAACGGATTAACATGGCGCGCGCCCTTGCGGCGCAACCGGAAGTTATGTTGTGTGATGAGGTAACGTCGGCGCTGGATTCAATCGTCAGTTCCAATGTTATCAAATTGTTGAAGAAACTGCGCGATAAAACCGGGGTTTCGTTTGTATTCATCTCCCACGACCT
>QIGK01000076.1 GCA_003228875.1 Rhodobacterales bacterium | reverse complement strand
AAATCTCGCCGCACAATAACCAAAACCGGCGAGCAAACAGAGATCATTACCAAGGGCCGTCACGACCCTTGTGTGGGTATCCGCGCAGTTCCGGTGGGGGAGGCTATGATGGCTTGTGTCATCCTTGACCATCTGCTGTTACATCGCGGCCAAATTGGCATTAATCAAGGGAAGATTGGAGAATAATATGGAATGGTATTTGGAATTGGGCCTGAATGTGATCTATGCAATCGCAATTTTGGCAGGGGCGCTTTGGCTTTCGGGCTTTGTGAAACAACAGGTTGTTAAACTTGGCCTGAAATATGAGGAGCTGGACGACACGCTGTTCATTTTCCTGGCCAGTATAGTAAAATATGCCATTCTGGCGATAGCGCTCACATTCGTTTTGGCGCGATTTGGCATTCAAACAACGTCATTGATTGCGCTGCTGGGTGCGGCGGGACTGGCGATTGGACTGGCGCTGCAAGGCACGCTGTCAAATCTGGCAGCGGGTGTGATGCTGCTGGTATTCCGGCCGTTTAAGATGGACGATTATGTATCAATTGGCGGGCATTCTGGCACGGTTAAGTCGATCAGCCTGTTTACAACCGAACTTGCTACGGCTGACAATATCCAGATCACCATCCCGAATAGCGACATCTGGGCGTCCAGTATTATCAACTATTCCGTTTATGACAAACGTCGCAGCGACCTGACAATTGGGGTTTCATACGACACCGATTTGAAAAAAGCCGAAGCCGTTTTGAAAAAAATTGTTGCGGCAGAAAAACGGGGTTTGAAAGACCCTGCGCCTTTTGTCAAAGTCACTAATCTGGGGGACAGCGCGGTTGATTTCTCGGTTAAGGTCTGGGCAACGAAAGATGATTTCTGGGACATGCGCCACGCGATGATCCGCGAGATCAAGGAACAGTTTGACAAGGCGGGGATTGATATTCCGTATCCGACGGTTACGCAGATTCAGGTGGGGGCTAAGAAACCCGCTGCTAAAAAGGTTTAATGCAGCAAATGCAAAACTTTTGATTTGTTTCCGGAAATTCTGGACTTCGCGCGAAAAAGCGAATTGTTGGAAGCGAGCTCGATTGGGCCATATATTTTTCATGAAGACTTTTTTGTGCCATTTATTCTTGCAGAGCCGCGCGGCCCTGATTTTTTAAGTAGAGTTGGAAAATACATTGAATATCTGATTGCCAATGAAAACCGACATCTCAGAGATTTGGGCGAAATTGGCGTTGTCCAGTGTTTGATACATAAAGGGTTTTCAGAAATAGTGCCTTTTTGGGGTATTGAAACGGAAAAGATACTGATTCTAAATCGATTGAATCTGGGGTATCCGGTTTTCGATCTCAATATTTGGACGGGAAAAGCGCGGAGGAAAAAGGGTCGGCGTTTAGGTTTGAAGTGATGCAGTTTTTGCAGTTCTTTTTTACAATTTTAAGGACTATTGACCGAGTTATCAAAACAAGTTTGGACCCGGTTTGCCGGGCAGTGCACGAACCTCCCCCGAGATCCGCGCGCAGCCCTATCTCAACTATGAATCGCCCCGTCTCCACAAGCCAAAGCGGCCTCGCGCATGGCTTCGGAAAACGTTGGGTGAGCATGACAGGTGCGAGCCAGATCTTCGGCTGAGGCGCCAAATTCCATGGCCACGCAAACCTCGTGGATCAATTCCCCTGCATAAGGGCCGATCAGGTGGCAGCCCAATATCCGGTCGGTATCCTTATCCGCCAATATTTTCACAAACCCATCGCCTGCAAAAACCGCTTTGGCGCGGGCATTGCCCATTAGGTTAAACTTGCCAACCTTATAGCTACGGCCTTGTTCTTTCAGGGTTTCTTCGGTTTCACCAACGCTAGCGACCTCGGGTGTTGTATAGATTACTCCGGGGATCACGGCGTAATTCACATGCCCCGCTTGACCTGTAATGGTTTCGGCCACGGCGATGCCTTCTTCTTCGGCTTTATGGGCCAGCATCGGGCCGGTGATTACGTCACCGATGGCATAAATACCGTCGATATTTGTTTGCCAGCTCTTGGTTTTAACCTGCCCACGCGGCTCCATTTCTACGCCAACTTCGGCCAGACCAAGCCCTTCGGTATAGGGATTGCGGCCCGTGGCCAGCAAAACTATGTCGGCTTCCAGCTCCGCTTCGGTGTCTTTTTTGATCACTTTATAACTGACCGTGGCTTTGGTTTTGGTGGCTTTAACCCCCGAAACAGCCGCGCCTAAAATAAACTTAAGCCCCTGCTTTTTAAGGCTCCTTAGCAGTGTTTTGCTGAGTTCCGCATCCATGCCCGGGGTGATATGATCTAGATATTCCACCACCGTTACCTCGGTGCCCAGCCGCGCATAGACCGAACCCATCTCAAGGCCAATAACCCCCGCACCAATCACCACCATACGTTTTGGAATTTTGGTCAACGCCAGTGCGCCGGTTGAGGAAACAACCACCTTTTCGTCTACCTCGACACCCTTCAGAGAACTTGGCTCAGACCCCGTTGCGATCACGATATTCTTGGCGGTATGTTTGTCTTTGCCAACCGTTACTTCACCCTTGCCGGTGATTTTTCCCCAGCCCTGAATATAGTCTATCTTGTTCTTCTTAAACAGAAATTCGATGCCCGAAGTATTCCCGTCAATCACCGTCTGCTTATAGTCCATCATCTTGCCCAGATCGACTTTTGGCGCGCTACCCATCAGGCCCATTTTTTCAAAATTGGTATGGGCTTCGTGATAGGAATGCGAGGCATGCAGCAATGCCTTGGACGGAATACACCCGACATTCAAACAGGTGCCGCCCAGTTTCCCGCGCCCTTCAACGCAGGCGGTTTTCAGGCCCAGTTGCGCGCAACGGATGGCACAAACATAGCCGCCGGGGCCGCCGCCGATGATAATTACGTCATAGTCTGCCATGGGTTTTTCCTCTGTCCAATGTCTCAAAAACATACTGTAGTTTTTGTATAAGTTTTCTATAAGTTTTGCATAAGTTATTTTTCATAGCACCACCTGCCCGATTTTTGGCAGATTAAGCGTGAAGCTGAGCCGTGTTTGCGGTGATTCCGAGATGGTGACCGGCATGTGTTTGGCACCCAGCGCCGCCAAAAGCTCGGCCAGTAGCGCGGTGGCAGGCGTTTCAATTGAAACCTCGCTCCGCACCCCGAAATCGGCCATTTTTGTTGCCGGATGTAGGGGCATTTTTGGCCATTGCATCAGCATTGGCGCGATGCCATCCAGTGGGATTTT
>QIGK01000095.1 GCA_003228875.1 Rhodobacterales bacterium | reverse complement strand
AAAATGCGTAAAAACCGCATTCGCGTATTGGCAGGCGACAAGGTGCAGGTTGAGATGACCCCCTATGATCTGTCCAAAGGGCGGATTAACTATCGTTTCAAATAGCGCATGTTCCGTTTCTGTATTGAATCATGTATCGGATATTCACCAGAGGCAGCCTTTGTTTACAAAGGCGTTCTGGTGAATATCCGATGCCATTAAAACGGAAATGCGTAAATGAAGCTGATTTTGGCATCCGCCAGCCCACGCCGTGCTGAATTACTGGCGCAGATCGGGGTGGTGCCCGATGCGGTTATGCCTGCCGATATTGACGAAACTCCGCTTGCGGGCGAATTGCCACGGGTATATGTGGCGCGAATTGCCTTGGCCAAATCCATGGCAGTGCAGGCTGATGGGCTGATTTTGGCCGCTGATACCACCGTTGCCGTGGGGCGGCGCATTTTGGGTAAACCTATCGATGCAACCGAAGCCACCAAATTTCTAATGCTGCTTTCAGGGCGTCGTCACAAGGTAATCACCAGCGTTGCGCTGCGGCTTGCAGATCATATATGGCAACGCACTGTCGAAACCTCAGTGAAATTCAAACGCCTGTCAGATGCAGAAATTTCAGCCTATCTGCGATCCATGGAATGGCAGGGCAAAGCGGGTGGCTACGCCATTCAGGGCATCGGCGGCGCGTTTATCCCCAGCATTAACGGGTCATACACCAATGTGGTTGGCCTGCCCCTGACCGAAACTGCAAACCTGCTGATGGGTGCACGATATCCGGTGACATTTGACGGAGACATCACATGAAAGGCACAACGATACTGATCGACCGCGCGCAGGGGCGCGAATTGGCCGCGATGATGGTTGACGGGAAGCTGGTTGATCTGCTGATAGACCCGATAGAGGCAAAGACTCCGCAGCCCGACGCGATCTACCGCGCGGTGGTTGACCGTCCGATCAAAGGCTTACACGGTGCGATTGTTAAGCTTGGCGCCGGCCAAAAAGGGTTCTTGAAAGACGCCAAGAGCCTTGCGCCCGGGGCAAAAATTCTGGTGCAGGTTACAACCTTTGCTGAAGGCTCGAAAGCCCAGCCGGTTAGCCAGCGCTTGCTGTTCAAAAGCCGATACCTGATCCTGACGCCCGGCGCGCCGGGGATCAATGTGGCGCGCTCCATTCGCGATGAAAACGAGCGGGTGCGGCTGTTGGAAATTGCTCATGACATCTGGCCCGACGATGCGGATGATCTTGGTTTGATTCTGCGCACGGCCTGCATTGGCGTCGACGACAGTGAAATCGCCGATGATCTGGCCCAAATGCTGGAAGCCGTCCGTTCGGTTTTATCTGATACCGACGGCCCCGCAGAATTGCTGTTGGACGCCCCCGAGGCCGGATACCGCGCATGGCGCGACTGGGCACCAACCGAGGCCCATGACGTGGTGAATGAGCAAGGTTGCTTTGATACCCATGATGTCTGGGATGCTGTTGAACAGTTCAAATCTGCCCATGCGGGCCTGACGGGCGGCGCGTTTATGTTTGTAGAACCAACGCGGGCGCTGGTCTCGGTTGATGTGAATACCGGCGCTGATTTTTCACCGGCTGCGGCGCTAAAAGCCAATATCGCTGCTATGCGGGAACTGCCGCGCCAGTTGTTGCTGCGCGGGCTTGGCGGCCAGATTACCGTTGATTTTGCGCCTTTGGCCAAAAAAGACCGCCGCCAGATCGAACAGGTCGTGAAGTCTGCTTTCAAAAATGATATGGTTGATACAACGCTGGTCGGCTGGACACCGCTTGGCCATCTGGAACTGCTGCGAAAACGCAGCCGCCAACCATTGGAGACTTTGCTATGAGCTGCCCGATCTGCAAAAAAGACAGCTTGCAAAAATACCAGCCTTTTTGCTCAAAACATTGCGCAGACGTGGATTTGGGAAAGTGGTTAAACGGTTCTTATGCGGTTGCGTCCGAACCCGAAGATTCCAGCGAAGAAGCAGAATTGGAAGCCGCATTGAGGGCCGAAACCCGTCATTAAACCGGTCTGTCAATAAGCTGGGTTTTTTCAGGGGAATCTGCTGGACAGTCCTAAGATTCTCCCCTAAAACGCCCCCACCCAAGGCCATTGGCCAAACCCATGCCCGGGTAGCTCAGGGGTAGAGCAGTGGACTGAAAATCCTCGTGTCGGTGGTTCAAATCCACCCCCGGGCACCATTTAATCCCTAAATAACAATGAGTTATGCGATAGTCAGAAATGTGCTATTGGCAGATTCCACCCTTTCACATATCTTACACACTATGACACATATTGTTGGAGGGTTTGGATATGACAGAAAAGCACTCGATTCTGGGCGACAAGGTTCACGTTTATAAGCGTGAAAGCAGTTCGGTTTGGCAATGTTCCAGCTATCTGGACGGCCGCAATCGGCACGTAAGCACAAAAGAAGAAAGCTTGGGCAAGGCAAAAGAATTTGCTGAGGACTGGTATTTGGAATTACGTGGTAAAAAAGCGCGTGGAGAGCTTTTATCAGAAAAAACTTTCGCGCAAGCTGTTGAACGGTTTACCAAAGAGTATGAGCTTATGACTGCCGGTGAGCGGAATGAAACCTATGTCAAAGGGCATCGAGCACGATTGAAAAACCACCTACTCCCCTACTTCGGAAAGCTGGGCGTATCTCAAGTAACTTCTGGCGCGGTGCAGGATTATCGTATTTTTCGATTACAGGATGATCCTATCTATAAATCCCCGGCACGCTCAACGATGCACCAAGAAATTGTGACACTTCGTCAGGTTTTAAAGACAGCAATTCGCCATGGATGGCTGCTAGGCCTGCCAGATTTATCAGTTGCTTATCGCGCTTCGGGCAAAGTGGCGCACCGTGCGTGGTTCTCGCACGACGATTATAAAAAGCTATATGAAGCAACACGAAAGAACATAAAGGGCGCGAAAAATTCTTATCATAAGAAGATGGCCGAGCAACTGCACGACAAAATACTGTTTATGGCTAATACCGGTATTCGTCCTGATGAAGCCAACTGGCTTGAATACCGGGATATCGAAATCGTCAATGACGACGCCACCGGCGAGACGATTCTCGAAATTGAAGTGCGCGGTAAACGTGGGGTTTGGTAGACCTTAATCATCTTCATCACCCGGTCTTCGCTGCCGTTCACAACAAAGAGCACTCGGAAGTTTTTGAAGCCAAATTGTTCGGTATGAATCTTGCGATTGTAGGCGTCGGAATAGGCCAAATACTTCCCCAAAATCATACTTTGACGTGGGTCAGTCTTGATGTAATCCTCAGTGCTGTGTAAGCGGTGTTTTGATCCCACGTTACGCTTGGTAAGAACCCACTATTTCTGAGGTTTCCAGCGCTTTGCCA
>QIGK01000084.1 GCA_003228875.1 Rhodobacterales bacterium | reverse complement strand
CGGCAATCACACCCAGCTCAAACCGCGCGAAACCCAGCTTATTTGGCAGCGCGTCCGACCCGGTGCCTAGTTGCAATCCGGCAGGCCCGTTCAGCCATTTAAACGGCCCCAGATCTTCAAATGTATCCACCAGAGCCGAGCCCTTGTTTGGTGGCGCCATCATCACAACCCGGCCCATGTTTTTCGGTCGGTTTTCCTCAAGCCAGGCCCGCAAAAGGATGCCGCCCAATGAATGGGTGACAAAATGCACTTTTTGATCTCCGCAGGCAGCAACAGCTGGCGGAATGGCGGCCTGAACCAGTTGTTCAATAGGCGCTTTGGTCGAGGCATAATCAACATTCACTACGTCATAGCCTTGATCTTGCAGGGATTTCTGAATTACCCGCATGGAATTCGCGGATCGCGCCAGCCCGTGCAACAGCACTACACAATCAGCCATGGCCATCCCCGGAATGAGTATCAGAAAAATTGCTAAAACGTATCTCATTGCCCCTAAATAGGACGCTGAATGGATGGATGCGAGTGTTGGTCAAAAAAACCCCACGTCACGGCGAATGCTCGCTGGCCAGAACATGCTGGCTTTCAGCGCCGAAGTGATATCACAACCCCACCCAAAACAAGAAGGGCCGCGAAAACGAAACGCGCCGTGACCGGCTCGGCCAGAATCATCAAACCGCCCGCCGCAGCGATTACCGGAACCGTCAATTGGGCAACTGCGGCGGCCGATGCGGCCAGCTGAGGCAGGAGCGAATACCATAATGCGTACCCTGCCCCGGATATAATGGCACCGCTGAGAACAGCCAGCAACGCACCGCGCGCGGCAACACCATCTGGCAGCAGCGCAAAAACCAATAATCCAACGGGCAGCGCCAGTGCAAAATTGGCCGCCGTGGCGCCCAATGGGTCAGCCACGCCGCGACCCAAAAGCGAATACACACCCCAGCCAACCGCCGCCGCAGCCATCAGGGCTACCCCCGCGACATTTGGCCAGACACCCGCCTGTGGCCATAACAGGACCACCAGCCCAAAAAATGCTATCAACGCTCCAAGCCAGCGTGCCTGCGAAATTTCTTCACGGCCCCAAATGGCCCCAGCAAACATGGTGATCTGAACGCCGCCAAACAGGATTAAAGCACCGAAACCGGCCCCTAGTGAGACATAGGCGAATGAAAAGCCCAGAACATAAAGCGCCAACATCGCCGCGCCCCAAAGACGGTTTGGCCCGCGCCACGCTACACCGCCGCCTTGCCAATTTGCCAAAACAAACAGAAAAACCGCGCCGCTGGCCAATCGGATCAGGGCAAAAGCTGCCGGGCCGGTGGCACCGTCAACTAGTGCCATGCGGTTGATCACGGAATTGGCGGCGAAAGCAATCATTGTAAGCGTTGTAAGAACCAGTAGCCGCATTTCGCCATTTTAGGCTCTTGGGCACCGCTGCGCCAATACGCTGAACATAATTCTAGTGCACAATTTTGGCATTTGATGGTTGGGTCGGCACAAACGCTGTAATTTACCCGTCCTCCTGATACCTTCCGTCGCGAACTTTAATTCCATACTGAAACTGATTGGTCGGGAACGGCTTTCTTGTTGCAACACAGTTCGCCCGCTGACCGATTAACTTGGATTCCTTCAAATCGCTCGAAACCGTGTCTGCAAACGACAAGTTGCGCATCATGGTTTTTCCATCGATGACGAAAGCTGCCTTCTTCAGAACGACGATGTTCAAATTCGCGCGCTTCAACCACCCCGGCCCTTGTTCATCCAGATAAACCGCACAAATTTCAAGCTGACCATCAACGTTGAACGGTCGGAACCGCATATACATCCCGCCGGACGAGTCCCAATTAAAGCCAAATTCGGCAAATGTTTCGTCAACGACAACAGTTCTGGTGATCTTTTTTGCATCCGCGCTGGTTGCCATCAGGGCAAGCGCCGTAAAAAATATTAGAATCCAAGTACGTAGCATATTTTTTTCCCATGAATGTTCCGGAAAATACAACTTTACCGGATGTTGCTGCAATTCAAATCATTCTTTCTGGGCAAAAAAGAGGCCCGCACATGGCGGGCCTCGTGTCAGTCTTTTGTTGAAGCGGCCAGCTTACATCATACCGCCCATGCCGCCCATGCCGCCCATATCAGGCATGCCACCACCGCCACCGGCGGCATCTTTGGCAGGCTTGTCGGCAACCATGGCTTCGGTGGTGATCAACAGACCGGCGATTGACGCTGCATCTTCCAGCGCCGTGCGCACAACCTTGGCCGGATCAATAACGCCTGCCTTGAACAGATCGCCATATTCCTCGGTCTGGGCGTTAAAGCCAAAGGACGCGTCCTTGCTTTCACGAACCTTGCCAGCAACAACTGCACCGTCGACACCCGCATTTTCAGCGATCTGACGCAGCGGTGCTTCCAGCGCACGCCGGATAATCCCAACACCGGCATCCTGATCAGAGTTTTCACCCTTAACATTTTCCAGCGCCTTGGCACCCTGCATCAACGCAACACCACCGCCAACGACAACGCCTTCCTGAACGGCCGCACGGGTCGCATTCAGCGCGTCAT
>QIGK01000090.1 GCA_003228875.1 Rhodobacterales bacterium | reverse complement strand
TTCTTGACGGAAACCATCCCGGGTCGGCCATCGATCTGGCTGGCAACATGGAACACTTTTGTATTTGCCACGGTAACGATGGTCATAGTGCTATTAGTGTCGTCATCTGCGGGCTATGCGCTATCACGGCTGCAATTACCGGCGCGGTCGTTCTTTTTGGGTGGCATCATGGTGCTGCACGCCTTTCCAACCGTAACGTTGCTGATCGCTATTTTCCTGATCCTGCAAATGTTGGGGCTTTATAATTCGCTGTCTGGCGTTATTTTGGTGAAAACCGCATTGGAACTGCCGTTTGGCATCTGGATCATGAAGGGTTTTTACGACACCGTGCCATGGGAAATCGAGATGGCCGGTATTCAGGATGGCGCCAGCCGGTTTCAGGTCTGGACCAAACTGGTGCTGCCGCAGGTCAAACCGGCCATTCTGGCACTTGGCATATTCTCGTTCCTGTCAGGCTGGTCGGAGTTCATTCTGCCGCTGGTGCTGGCACCCGATAACAAAGTGCAAGTGTTGTCGGTTTATTTGGCTGCACTGATTGCCGATGACCAGAATTTCGACATGGCATTGTTCAAATCGGTTGGTGTATTTTACGTCATTCCGGTTATCGTCTTGTTTGTGTTTTTCCAGAATCGACTGATGAATATCTATAGCGGGGGCAATAAGGGCTAATGCGTATATTACTTGAAAAGTTTACCAAAAAATTCGGCGACCTGACGGTGATCGACGAGATGGATCTGGAGGTCCATGACGGCGAATTGATCGCTTTGTTGGGTGGCTCGGGTTGCGGAAAATCAACAACTTTGTTTGCCATCTGTGGCATTCACAAAGTGAACGGTGGCCGGATATTGTTTGGCGACCGTGACGTTACAAACATTACCTCGCAAGAACGAAATGTCGGCGTGGTGTTCCAATCTTTCGCGCTGTATCCGCATATGACCGTTGAGCACAATATCGGTTTCCCGTTGAAACTGCGCAAAGAAACCAAAACCGAGATTAAGCGCAAAGTCGACGAAATTGCTGAGATGGTGCATATTGAGGAGTTGTTACAACGCCGCCCCGGAGAGCTTTCGGGCGGGCAGCAACAACGTGTTGCCCTTGCGCGCGCTCTGATCCGGCGGCCTGATGTTTTGCTTCTGGATGAACCCTTGGCCAATCTTGACGCCACCCTGCGCCTCGAAATGCGCTCAGAAATCCGACGTATCCAACAGGAAACCGGAATCACAGCGGTTTTGGTGACCCATGATCAGGTTGAGGCCATGAGCATGTGTGACCGTATCGCCATCATGGACGCTGGAAAAATCATTCAAATTGCCGAACCCAAAGACATGTATGAAAATCCGGTTTCGTCTTATGTGGCCGGGTTCCTTGGCAGCCCGCCAATTGCATTCTTGGATGGCCAAATTCAGGATGGGAAATTTTTTGAGCCAAGCACAGGCACTCAATTGCCGATCAGCGCGGCGATCGCGTCCTCCCATGGCGGTCAAAACGTGCGGGTTGGTATTCGTCCTGAATATTTTCATCCGGATGGTGAAGTTAAGATCAAAGGCGATGTGTCCTTCCTGGAATCGCAAGGCCGCGAAACTCTATATAATGTGAAATTGCCAAATGGCAGCATTTTACGCTCCATCCAGGGGGTGCATGAGCCTGTAACAATTGGTCAAAGCGTTGAATGGGGTGTTGATACCGCTAAAATGCTTGTGTTTGACGAAAGTGGGAACTGCCTTTGACCCTAAGTAAAGACTGGTTGAAAAAGTTTGGATGGCCCGCAACATTGTTGACGGGCCATCCGCTTGCCGTTGCCCATCGTGGTGCGTCGGATCACGCGCCGGAAAACACCTTAAAGGCGTTTCAGGTCGCCGCTGATCTGTGTGCTGAGATGTGGGAAATTGATGTGCACCTCTCTCAGGATGGCGTTTGCGTGGTCAGCCATGACGACGAGCTGAAGCGTATGTCACAGAGCGGTTTGAAAGTTTCCGAAGCAACATGGGATGAGATTTCCGACGTGTCCCTGCCAGAGGGGCAGCACATACCGCGGCTGGAACAAGTTATCGCGCTGGCTCAGGCTACTGGATGCGGGCTTTATATTGAAATCAAGGGCGAAGGCGCTGGGCCTGTCGCATGGGAATTATTAAAACAGGCGGGATTTCGGTTTGCCTGTCTTGCCTCATTTAAGGTTAACTGGATACGGGACTTGCGTGCGGCAAACTGTGATTATCCGCTGGGGGTTCTGGTCCCCGCTGGCGTTGACCCGTTTGACTATCTGGACGGGCTTCAGGTTGACATCATCCACCCGTGTTGGCGCGATGCGTCCGACGCGCCCCATCTGCTGCTTACCGATGATTTGATGGCCAGATTTGCCGCCCACGGCCAACAGGTTGTGATTTGGCATGAGGACCGCGCCGAGGTGCTGGACGCGCTATGGGATAAACAGATCATGGGCATCTGTTCAAATCGCCCCGAGTTGCTTAAGCCCTATCGTCCCGACCCGACCAACCCTATCGACATAGTTTGCCACCGTGGCGCCAACATATTGGCCCCGGAAAACACGCTTG
Organism: Rhodobacterales bacterium; assembly: GCA_003228875.1. GTDB lineage: Bacteria > Pseudomonadota > Alphaproteobacteria > Rhodobacterales > Rhodobacteraceae > UBA3077. Next base: position 52 of record QIGK01000090.1, on the reverse strand, counting down.
AGGCAGCGCGGATATGCATTGATCAGCGGTTTCAGTATGTTGAGCTGGATGT
>QIGK01000122.1 GCA_003228875.1 Rhodobacterales bacterium | reverse complement strand
CGTTAAGAATTGCCGGAAGGCTGTCTTCGAACTGAACGTCGACAACCGCGCCAATCACCTGTGTAATTTTTCCTACAGCTAGTTTAGCCATTATTTCTCTCCTACTGCAGCGCTTCAGCGCCCGAGATAATCTCGATCAATTCATTTGTAATCGCGGCTTGGCGCGAGCGGTTATATTGGATGGTCAGCTTGTCGATCATGTCGCCAGCATTACGCGTGGCGTTATCCATGGCTGACATGCGGGCGCCCTGTTCGGACGCGCCGTTTTCAAGCAATGCGGTGAAAATCTGGGTTGCGACCGAACGGGGCAGCAAATCAGCCAGAATTTCGTCTTCATCAGGTTCGTATTCGTAAGAAACTGCAACCGCTTCTGACGCTTCGAATTTTGCAGGAATAAGCTGTTGTTTGGTCGGGATTTGTTCAGCAACATTTTTGAAACGGCTATAGAAAATCGTCGCAACGTCAAATTCGCTGGCGTCAAACCGTGCCAAAACATCTTTGGCGACATCAGCCGCGTGGGTATAACCAAGGCGTTTGACCTCGGACATATCCACATGGTCAATCATCAGATCACCAAAATCACGTTTCAACTGATCGCGGCCTTTTTTGCCAACGGTGACTATTTTGATGGTTTTGCCAGCGGCCTTAAGTTCGCCAATATGCAGCCGTGTCAGCTTGGCAATACTGGAATTAAACCCGCCGCAAAGCCCGCGTTCAGAGGTGGCGACAATCAGCAAATGAACGTCGTCAGCGCCCGAGCCACGCAGCAGGCGCGGTGCGGATTCCGAACCGTCTGCGCCTTGGGCAAGATTACCCAAAACCGCATTCATGCGTTCAGCATAAGGCCGCGCGGATTCAGCAGATTCTTGGGCGCGGCGCAGTTTCGCTGCGGCAACCATCTGCATGGCCTTGGTGATCTTGCGAGTGTTTTTGACACTCTCGATCCGTGTTTTCAGGTCTTTGAGGTTCGGCATCGCCGGACTCCTTTCCCTTTAGGCCAAAATTACGCGAAGTCTTTCGAGAACGCTTCGATTGCTGCTTTAACGCTGTCTTCCAGCTCCCCTTTGACCTTGCGGTCATTATCGGAGATGTCTTTCAGCAGGTCAGCGGCGTTGGCACGCAGATGGGTCAGCAAGCCTTGTTCAAAACGGCCCACATCAGCAACCTCGATTTTATCAAGGAACCCTTTGGTGCCCGCATAGATCACCATCACTTGGTCAGCGTTGGTTAAGGGCGAATATTGCGCCTGTTTCAACAATTCGGTCAGACGCGCGCCACGGGCAAGCAATGCTTGGGTGGAGGCATCAAGGTCAGAACCAAACTGCGCAAACGCCGCCATTTCGCGGTATTGCGCCAGTTCCAGTTTCATCGAACCGGAAACCGAGGACATTGCCTTGGTTTGGGCAGATGAACCAACCCGTGACACTGACAGACCGGTGTTAACGGCTGGGCGAATACCCGCATTGAACAATTCGGTTTCAAGGAAAATCTGGCCATCGGTGATCGAAATCACGTTGGTGGGAATAAACGCGGAAACGTCACCACCTTGGGTTTCGATAATTGGCAGCGCGGTCAAGGAACCGGAGCCGTAATCAGCGTTCAGCTTTGACGAACGCTCCAACAAGCGAGAGTGAAGATAGAAAACATCACCCGGGTAAGCTTCGCGTCCGGGTGGGCGGCGCAGCAGCAGCGACATTTGGCGATAGGCCACAGCCTGTTTGGACAGGTCATCATAAATGATCAACGCGTGGCGGCCATTGTCGCGGAAATGTTCTGCCATGGCTGTCGCGCAATAAGGGGCCAAGAATTGCAACGGTGCAGGGTCTGACGCGGTAGCGGCCACAACAATGGAATATTCCATCGCGCCGTTTTCTTCAAGCTTACGCACCAGTTGTGCAACCGTGGAACGTTTCTGGCCAATCGCCACATAAACGCAATACAGCTTTTTGTATTCGTCATCACCCGCCGCGTCATTATACGCTTTCTGGTTCAGCACGGCATCAAGTGCCACAGCCGATTTGCCGGTTTGGCGGTCACCAATGATCAATTCGCGCTGGCCACGGCCAATCGGAATAAGCGCATCAACTGATTTAAGGCCAGTCGCCATTGGCTCATGCACCGATTTACGCGGGATAATCCCCGGGGCTTTTACATCCGCAACCGAGCGTTTCTTGGTTTTGATCGGGCCTTTGCCGTCAATAGGATTGCCAAGACCATCAACAACACGGCCAAGCAATTCGTCACCAACCGGAACGTCCACAATCGAGTTGGTGCGTTTTACAACGTCACCTTCTTTGATGTCGCGGTCCGATCCAAAAATAACGATACCGACATTGTCAGTTTCAAGGTTCAGGGCCATGCCACGGATACCACCGGGGAATTCAACCATTTCACCAGCCTGAACATTGTCCAGACCATAAACACGGGCGATACCGTCCCCAACGGACAACACACGTCCGACTTCGGCGACTTCGGCTTCGGCACCAAAATTCTTGATCTGGTCCTTGAGAATCGCAGAAATTTCCGCGGCTTGGATGCTCATTATCCGACCTCTTTCATTGCATTTTGAAGATTATTGAGTTTGGAGCGAAGGCTGCTGTCGACCATAACCGACCCCACCTTCACAATAAGACCGCCGATGAGGCTTTCATCCACGGTCACATTCACTTTGACAGTTTTGCCAATAGATTTCTTTAGCGCACT
>QIGK01000114.1 GCA_003228875.1 Rhodobacterales bacterium | reverse complement strand
CCGGGGCGTTTGGGGCATGGCCCCGAACTAAATTCAGGGCGCGCAGGCTTAACCTGCGGCTTTAAAGGGAGGCTCATAGATGGCTCCTGCATCAGGACGATATTTTTGAGCCGACCATCGCTCGTCCTTATTCCGACAACCTGCCCACGGGGGTGGTAACCGATTGCCATTTAGATTCGCAAGGGGGAAATGTCGGAAAATTACCCTGAGAGGTCGTTTTTCGTTTCCGATAGGAAACAAGCGCCCAAAGTTGTCCCATTTAGTTTTATGCAACAAATCAATATTTTTGATTTTTAATTTTTGGACACCGCCTATAAAAGTGTCAAAAGGAATAACCCGTGCAAAATCCATCGAAATCTATCTGGCTGACACTGTTGCTTTTGGGCATAATCTGGGGTGCCTCGTTTCTCGCAAATTCTTTGGCTTTGCAAAGCTTTGGTCCAATCTCAATCGCAGCAATTCGGGTCAGCCTTGCCGCGATCATTATTCTTTGTATCAGTTATTCGCTTGGTTACGGATTGCCCAGTTTTCAAACCGTTGATGGCCGCAAGACATGGGTGTATTGCCTTGGTATGGCTTTGTTTTCAAACGCTGTTCCATTTGTATTATTGGCGTGGGGGCAGCTTAACGTTAGCTCCGGATTTGCTGGAATAACCATGGCGGTTGTGCCTTTGCTAGTGTTGCCATTGTCACATTTTCTAGTTGCAGGGGCACGCATGACCCCCAAAAAAATAATAGGGTTTGCCGTAGGTTTTATTGGCGTTGTCATCTTGGTGGGCCCCGCTGAAATAATCCGGTCGGGCGGCAGCGACCTTGAAAACATCGCCCGTATTGCCTGTATTATTGCCAGTTTATGCTATGCAATTGGCTCAATTATTACCCGCCTGACACCCAAAGGGCCGGTTCTGGCTTTTAGCGCTGCGGCGCTAATTCTTGCGTCATTAATACTTATTCCACTGGCTTTGCTTTTTGAAGACATGCCTGTGGGTTTATCAGCAAAGTCTTTTGGGGCTGTGCTTTATTTGGGTATTTTCCCGACCGCTTTGGCAACCGTGATGCTGGTGCATATCGTTAAGGTCGCCGGACCGCCATTTCTTAGCCTTGTGAATTATCAAGTGCCAATTTGGGCGGTTTTATTTGGCGCCTTGGCCTTAAACGAGGTTGTGCCCAGCCAAGCAATTTATGCGCTCGGGTTGATATTATTAGGCCTTGCCATATCGCAATTCCGCTTTGGTCGTTTTCAGTAACGCCCGATTGGAACAGTTACAAAGCCAAGCCGGTTACCGTTGCCGTCCAAGGCAATAATATCAGCCGAATAATCATTGCCCCGCCCGCCCGAACAAGGCGGCAGATAACCATCTGATGCATATTGCCCAGAAGAGCGCGCCGCGCGCACCACAAATATTCCTGCAGGCAGATCATCCGTCAGCCCCGGCACCGAAGCAAGCCGCATTGCCTCGCCAGAAGCATCAAACCCGATGGTGCCATGCCCGCCGTTTTCAGCGAGTGGTGGAAAGCTCAGATCGTTAAATTCAATGTGAATAGTCCGTGTGGCGTCGGGAAGATTTGAAATATCAAAAGCAGGGGTTGCACCATTGCCGCCAAACAAGCTGCATTGTTGGCCGTCTGGCACCGCGATCCCATCCCAAGGCGGCAAAATTTCAGCGTTGAACGTTTGTGAAACTGCGGCGGTACCGAACATCATTAAACCGATTGCAAATATATGGCGCATTTTGTCCTCCAAAATATGAATACCACCCCAAAACCGAAGTCCAGGTCAAGAGTTAGCGCTGTCAATCTGTGCCACAATGCCGTGAACAACCTGCGCGAGCAGGGTTTCGTCGGCGCATTCGCCCATCACGCGTATCAGTGGTTCGGTGCCCGATTTGCGGATCAGCAAGCGGCCATTTTCGCCAAAAGCATCCTTGCCATCACCAATAGCCCGCTGCACCTGTTTGCTGTCCAACGGGTTGTTTGCCGGATCAAACCGCGTGTTAACCAACAGTTGCGGCACTGGATCAAACACATTACAAAGCTTGCTGGCACTGGAACCGGTTTCCACCATGGCCAGTAAAAACTGTAACGCGGCGATCAACCCATCGCCGGTGGTTACATAATCACGCAGCACAATATGGCCGGATTGTTCGCCGCCAAGATTAAAGCCGCCTTTTCGCATGGCTTCAACCACATACCGATCGCCAACGTCTGTGCGTAACAGGTTTAAGCCACGGGCTTTCATCAGGTTTTCAAGGCCAAGGTTAGACATGACCGTGGCCACCAACGTGTTGCCCTCCAACCGTTTTTCAGCCGCCCAGCGGGTGGCGATCAAGCCCATAAGCTGGTCTCCGTCAGCGACTTTGCCGGTTTCGTCAATCAGCATAAGGCGGTCAGCATCACCATCCAGACAGATGCCCAGATCAGCGCCGTATTCAAGCACCGCAGCCGCCGCCTGCGCGGTGTTGGTAGAACCGCAACCAACATTAATGTTAACCCCGTTTGGCGACACCCCGATGGGGATGATTTCTGCGCCCAATTCCCATAACACCTCTGGCGCGGTGCGATAAGCAGCCCCATTGGCGCAATCAATCACGATTTTCAGCCCGTCAAGGCGGTGACGACGCGGAAAGGTGGTTTTAGCAAATTCCACATACCGCGTGCGGTCGCCCTCAATCCGGCGCGCCCGGCCGATTTTTTCGGCGTCTACCAAAGGCGGCTGGTTTTCGATCAGGGCTTCAATCTCCAATTCCGCCTCATCCGAAAGCTTAAACCCGTCCGGCCCGAAAAATTTGATACCATTATCGTAATATGGATTATGGGAGGCCGAAATCATAATCCCAAGATCGGCCCGCATGCTTCGCGTCAGCATGCCCACCGCAGGGGTCGGCACCGGCCCCAGCAAATAGGCATCCATGCCCA
>QIGK01000047.1 GCA_003228875.1 Rhodobacterales bacterium | reverse complement strand
CCTGTTTATCAATGCCGGTCAAAATCGGGCCAATAACGGTCGCGCCCCCCATTTCCTGCATCAGTTTCACCGAAATCGAAGCCGAATGCCGCGCCGGAACCACCAATATATTGGCCGGACCGGTCAGGCGACAAAACGGATAGGTTTTCATCACCTCGGGATTCAGCGCCACATCAACCGTCATTTCGCCGTCATATTCAAAATCAACATCGCGCGAATCCAGAACCACTGATGCCATTTTCATTTTTTCAGCCCGTTCCGAAACCGGATAGCCAAAGTTGGAAAAGCTGGCAAAAGCCACCCGAGGTTCAAGCCCAAGGCTGCGGGCTACTTCGGCGGCGCGTTCGGCAATGTCGGCTAAATCTTCAGCTTCGGGCCATTCATGCACCAGTGTATCCGCGATAAGCACCATTTTACCACGATTGAGCACTGCTGTGATGCCCACCGCGCCATCGCCCGCTTCGGCGTCAAACACATAATTGATCAAGGAAAGCACCTGCGCAGATTTGCGCGTAACGCCAGTAATCATGCCATCTACATAGCCATCAGCCAATAAAAGCGAGGCAAAAACATGGCGATCACGGCTGGCGATCCGGTGGCAATCGCGCTGGTCAAACCCGCGCCGTTGCAAGCGTTTATAGAGGTATTCGGTCATTTTGGACAGGTTTTTGACTGTTGAGGCATTGATAACTTCAATCTCAGAAATCGCTTCGGGCATGCCCGCCGCGTCCAAAAACCCCTGCACCTGATCAACCCGCCCCACAACAATCGCCTTGCCAAGGCCGGAGCGCACATAATTCACAGCGGCGCGCACCACCCGCTCGTCATCGCCCTCGGCAAACACAATCCGCGCTTGTTCTTGGCGTGCCCGCGCGTAAAGTGACCGCAGAATTGAGGCGGTTGGGTCCAGCCGCGCCCGCAAGGATTCAACATAGGCATCCATGTCAATGATTGGCCGCCGCGCGCAACCAGTGTCCATGCCAGCCTTGGCCACGGCGGGCGGAATCACGTGGATAAGGCGCGGATCAAACGGCGCGGGGATGATATAATCACGCCCGAAAGACAGTTTTTTGCCGTAAGCCATGGCGACCTCATCGGGCACATCTTCGCGGGCTAAATCAGCCAAAGCCTGCGCGCAGGCGATTTTCATCTCGTCATTGATGGCACGGGCGTGGATATCGAGCGCGCCGCGAAAAAGATACGGAAACCCCAGCACATTATTGACCTGATTGGGGTAATCCGACCGGCCCGTGGCGACAATCGCGTCTTCGCGCACGGCGTGGGCTTCCTCCGGCGTGATCTCCGGGTCGGGGTTGGCCATGGCAAAAATCACCGGATGGGGTGCCATGGAAATAACCATATCTTGCGTCACCGCACCCTTGGCGGAAACGCCCAAAAACACATCCGCGCCTTTCATGGCGTCGCTTAATGTTCGAAATTCTGTATTGGTGGCATGGGCCGATTTCCACTGGTTCATGCCCACGGTTCGGCCCTGATAAATAACGCCTTTTGTGTCACAAACAATGCAATTATCATGCTTGGCACCCATGGATTTTAGCAGCTCAATACAGGCAATGCCCGCTGCGCCGGCACCGTTTACAACGATACGGCAATCCTCAATTTTCTTGCCGGAAATATGCAGCGCGTTGATCAGGCCCGCCGCGCAAATCACCGCTGTGCCGTGCTGATCATCATGAAAAACCGGGATGTCCATTTCTTCTTTTAAGCGTTGCTCGATGATAAAACATTCCGGTGCTTTAATGTCCTCGAGGTTAATGCCGCCAAAGGTCGGCTCCATCAGTTTAACCGTATTGATAAATTCTTCGGGGTCTTGAGTATCAAGTTCGATATCAATCGAATTCACATCAGCAAAGCGCTTAAAAAGCACCGCTTTGCCTTCCATCACCGGTTTGCTGGCCAATGCGCCCAGATTTCCCATGCCCAGAATGGCAGAACCGTTGGAAATCACCGCCACCAGATTGCCTTTGGTGGTATAATCATACGCAAGTGCGGGGTCATCAGCGATGGCTTGCACTGGCACCGCAACGCCCGGCGAATAGGCCAGCGACAGATCGCGCTGGGTGGTCATGGCCGTGGAGGCAACGATCTCTATTTTGCCGGGGGTAGGCTCCAGATGATATTTAAGCGCTTCAGCATCGGTAACTTTGATTTTATTGGGCATTTAGACACCTAGTTTTTTCACATTCGTTAATTGTTAGGGGTTTGGCGCGGCTGTTGCAACGGAATTGGCGCTTTCAAATGCCGCTTGCTGCGTGTAATTCTGTGGGTTGGAACAAAGGGAAGACCGTGGCACCTAAACCAACCATTACCCCGATGATGCAACAATATCTTGAAATCAAATCAGGATATCCCGATGCGCTGCTGTTTTACCGTATGGGTGATTTTTATGAGCTATTTTTTGACGACGCGGTGGCGGCATCCGCAGCATTAGACATTGCCCTGACCAAACGCGGCAAACATGAGGGCGCGGATATCGCCATGTGCGGCGTGCCCCACCACGCGGCTGAGGGTTACCTTTTGACCCTTATTCTCAAGGGTTTCAGGGTAGCCGTGGCAGAGCAAATGGAAAAACCGGCCGAGGCCAAAAAGCGCGGATATAAAGCGATTGTCAAACGTGATGTGGTGCGGCTGGTAACCCCCGGCACCCTGACCGAAGACAGCCTGCTGGATGCGCGTTCAAACAATTATTTGGCAGCGGTATCCGAAATTCGGGATGGTTTGGCGGTGGCTTGGGTGGATGTTTCAACCGGTGAATTTCTGGTGTCAGAAACCACAAGACTGGTTGCCGTCGGAAATTTTGGTGGTGCAGAATATTGAGGATGATTTGGCAGCCTTGCTGGATGGCCCGCAAACGCAGCTGTCAAATGCCAGTTTTGACAGCACAGCAGCGATTGGGCGACTGACAGGGCTGTTTGAAGTTTCCAGCCTCGATGGTTTTGGTAATTTTACCCGCGCGGAGCTGTCGGCGATGGGTACGATTGTTGATTATCTGGATATCACCCAACGCGGGAAATTACCGCTTTTGCGGCCTCCTGTGCAGGAAAAACAAGGGTTTGGTGTTGAAATTGATGCCGCGACACGGCGCAATCTGGAACTGGTTCGCACTTTGTCGGGTGGGCGCGATGGTGCGTTGCTGTCGGTTATTGACCGGACCTTAACCGGCGGTGGCGCGCGGTTGTTAACTGCGCGGCTGACCAGCCCGTCAACCGATTTGCATACAATCCAGCACCGGCTTGATATGGTTGAAAATTTCTTTGAAAACCGTCAGCAGGGGGAACGCGCGCGCACCGCATTACGCCAAGTGCCTGGCTTTCGCGTATCGCGCTTGATCGCGGCGGGCCAAGGGATTTGGCGGCACTGCGCGAGGGGTTGGTGCAAGCTGAGCTGATCGCGGCTGCGCTTAAATTGTCTAGCCAACCCGAAGGTATTGAGACCGCAATTGAAGCCATGCAGAGCCATGATGATCTGACAGATTTACTGTCCGATGCGCTGGTTTCGGAGCCGCCATTGCTGGCGCGGGACGGTGGATTTGTGGCCGCTGGTTATGACAGCGAACTAGACAATGCCCGCCTGTTGCGGGACGAGGGCCGCAGTGTCATTGCCCAAATGCAGGCTGAATATGCCAAAATCACCGATATTTTGGTTCTTAAGATCAAGCACAACAACGTTTTGGGCTATTTCATTGATGTTTCAGCGCGGCACGCCGAAACCATGCTCGCTGCTCCGATGTCGGAAACTTTTATCCATCGGCAAACCACAGCCGATGCGGTTCGATTCACCACTGTTGAGTTGGCAGACATGGAAACTAAAATTCTGAATGCTGGCGGGCGGGCGTTGGAAATTGAAAAACGAATTTTTGAAACACTGCGCCAAGCGGTTTTGGCCAAAGCGCCAG
>QIGK01000075.1 GCA_003228875.1 Rhodobacterales bacterium | reverse complement strand
CGGAATGGATGCCTCGCCCATAATCACGGTGATTTTATTTTTCTTCAGCAGATGTTTAACGCCAGCCGATAATTGCGCCGCAATCCCGCGCGACCGTTTCACAACCGCTTTGATGTCATAAGAAATCGCATCGGCCTTCAGGCCAAACTCCCCTGCCCGCTCCATCAGGTGAAAAACCTCAGATGAACGCAGCAACGCCTTGGTCGGAATACAGCCCCAATTCAGGCAAATACCACCCAGATGTTCGCGTTCAACCACGGCCACATTCAACCCGAGCTGGGCACCTCTGATCGCAGCAACATACCCCCCGGGGCCAGCGCCAATAACGATAATATCAAATGAGTTCGTGGCCATGGCTTGTTCCTTAAATTGGTTTTTTCAAACCATAAAGCAATGAAATGGTGATGCAAGCTGCTGATGTTGCAAAGCAGCTATGCGCAGCTGGTCTCCGAGCGCAGCGAGGCCATGCCCAACCGAAGGGCGGAAGCACAGCCAACAAAAAACTACCGTTGGCGGTGGTCTCGCTATGCTCAGCTTAGGTTTTGGTTTATCGTGTTATCTTGGGCTTCGAGTGTGCGGACAGTGTGCATATAAGCACCATCTTCAAGATATTTTTGCTCCGCAGGGGTGGATTTACGGCCCAGCGCATCGTTTCGGTAAGGGAACCGGCCAAAATCACGGATAACTTGGCGATGGGCGCGCGGGTGCAACAATGTGCCGGATGGGTCCATACGAAGCCGAAACATGCGCACGCCTGTATCCTGATCGGCCAGAACCTCGGAATGCATCAATGGCAGATAAAAAAACTGACGCAACGGTTTTTCTATTTTCAAATCATTGCGCATGAATATGGCCCGTTTGGCAATTTTTCGGGCTTTTGCATCGGTGGCAAATGAATCACCCGAGCCCCGAAACATGTTGCGCGGGAATTGATCCAAAACAATCAGCAATGCCAGCGAGTGTTCGGGGCGGCAACACCAGTGGTCATAACCGCCATCTCGGGCGCTGATCCACATATCCAGATAGCGGTCACGAATTGTTTGATCGACTTTGTTATCCTGTTTATACCAACCGGGTTCTGTGACCTCGTGTTGCCAAAAATTCAGAATCTCTTCGTGTGAAATACCCATTTGCCTGCTCCGCACTGATATTTCCTCCAGTTAGGCACGAAGAAAAATGATTCGCTACTAAAACCTTTATTCTTCACTCTCTATTTCTTGCTCAATGGCAATTTCCTGCGCAACTTCGGCCACAATCGGCGTGGTTTGCGGCAAAACAGGGGTGTAAGACATGGTTTCGTCCACGCTGATACCTTCACGGCGAGTCATGCGATAGCTGCCATAGACTGTGATCAACAGCATCAACACAATCATCGCGACAAAAAAGCTGTTGGCGCCAAATAGAGTCATCGAATAGCCAACCACCACTGGCGTGCCAATGGCACCAACCCCGCCGACAAACACCAATGCGCCGGATGCATTGGCCATGTCTTCATGTTCCAGATAATCATTGGTGTGGGCAATCAGCAATGAATAAAGTGGGCCGGTGCTGGAACCAATGGTAAACCCCATGGCCAGAATGACATAGAAAGAGTTGCTCCAAAACAGGCCGACCAGCAATATTGTCGAAGATATGGCAGTTATAAAAACAATCAGTAATCGGCGGTCCATTCGGTCTGACAGCCAACCGATTGGATATTGCAAAAGCACGCTTCCGGTATAGATCGTGCCGATAAATATTGAAATCTCGGCCACAGAAAAACCAATAGCAGTGCCGTAAACTGCCGACATGCCAAACATGATCGAAAACACACCGCCCAACAGCAACGAGCCAACCAAACCCAGTGGCGAAGTTTTGAACAGACGCTTTAAGGTCATCGGGGCAGAGGTACGAAACACTGGCGCCGGGCTAACCGATAACAGGATGGGCGCAAAGGAAATGGAAACCACAATCGAGATCACTGCAAAAAGAACAAACCCTGACGGGTCGGCAAAATTCACTACGACTTGCGCGGCAACAATGCCAGCCATTTGCACAATCATATAAATCGAGAGCGTCTGTCCACGGGTTTCATTGGTGGCGCTGTCATTCATCCAGCTTTCGGCAACCACATAAACGCCGGCAAAGCTAAACCCGACGACGAAGCGCATCAAAGCCCAGATAAACGGATCCGGTGCCAGTGCATAAATGATAAAAGCAGCAGAACAGCAGAAATTGTTGAGGCAAGTGCTGCGAAAACTCGCACATGGCCGACCCGTGCAATCATAACAGGGGCCATTTTGGAGCCGCCAAGGAAGCCCAGAAAATAGGCAGACATTATCCAGGACATGGTGGTCGGGGAAAATCCCTCAATGTCGCCGCGCACGCCTAGCAACGTGCCTTGCATACCATTGCCAAGCATCAACAGGAACATGCCCAGAAACAGTGCCCATGAATTTTTGAGAATATAGCCCATCCGGCCTCCTTATGGCGGGATGTAGCCGCGCAAACCCATACCAGTCTAGGCAAAATCCGACAGGATTATGTCGTTTCTGCGCTGGCTGGAAAAAGCAATGAGGAATCCCCATAGGAAAAAAACCGGTATTTGCTTTCAATGGCATGGGTGTAGATTTCAGGTAATGTTTCCAGCCCCACCAGCGCCGATACCAACATCAAAAGGGTTGATTTTGGCAGATGGAAATTGGTCATCAATCCGCTGGTCACCTGAAATTCAAACCCCGGCGTTATAAAAATATCTGTGTCACCCACCCATGGCACGATCTGGTTTTTGCCGGTGGCGGCGGTTTCGATCAGGCGCAAGCTGGTGGTGCCAACCGGAATAACCCGCCCACCTGCCGCAAGTGTTTCATTGATGGCATTTGCTGCCGCCTCTGAAACCTCGCCCCATTCGGAATGCATTTTATGGTCAGCGATATTTTCAACTTTGACCGGCAAAAACGTGCCTGCACCCACATGCAGGGTGACTTCGGTGCTGTTCACCCCCATTTCGGCCAATGTATCCAGCAAATCCTGATCAAAATGCAGCGATGCTGTTGGGGCTGCAACCGCGCCGATATTTTTGGCAAAAACGGTTTGGTAATCAACCTGATCTTGCGCGTCAGCAGGGCGTTTTGAAGCAATATAAGGCGGTAAAGGCATTTGTCCGGTTTTGGCAATAATCGCGTCCAGCGTTTCGCCTGATTTATCAAATTCTAAAGTGATCTCGCCATTTTCCTTGTTGAGCACTTCAGCCGAAAAGCCGTCAAACCAGATTATGTCACCTTTTTGCAACCGCTTTAACGGTCGCGCCAATGCTTTCCACGTTTTATCATTTAGCCGTTCTATCAGGGTTGCTTCGATTTTGGATTCACCCGACCCGTGAATGGTTTCGCGTTTGCGTAAACCTGAAATGCGGGCCGGAATCACTTTGGTATTGTTAAAAACCAGCAAATCGCCTTTTTGCAAAAACTGGGCCAAATCCGACACGTTAGAATCAGTGATTTTACCGTCTTGAGACACAAGCAATCTGGAAGCCGGACGCGGTTTAAGGGGCCGCAGGGCAATTCGGGCTTCGGGCAGTTCAAAATCAAAATCAGACAAAGTTAGCATATTGGCACTTTCAAGAAATTTTAGCTGCTTTAGCTGCGGCGTGCATTGATTAAAAGCCTTTAGTTTTTTGCGGCAAGTATTGCATAGAAAATTAATGTAATTACCCTTGATTTTTGCAACATTAGCCAAAACAGAATTTGCAACCTATGGTATTTTTGCAAGAATTATTTTGTCTGATTTTCTATTTGAACAACCAATTTAATTTAGCGGAAATCGGCCTATGACCAGTTAGGCCCAATAAAATCAATGTTTTTACCTTGAAACAAAGGGAATTTAGCCGTATCCCAAGGGGCGAATTTGGCGGTATCAGGACAAAAATTACAATGGTTAATAAAGGCAAAATGGAAATTAACCCGCCTGATCGCGGGCTGGCGCATTTTTTGCCAAACCAGACCGTTACCATGACAGATACCCACGGCATTCGCAGCTTTACCTTGTCGCCAATCAAGCGGTTGTTTTTTGGCTCTGCGGTTTTTGGGTTGGCGATCTGGGCGATTATCGCAACGGTTACCTTGGTGATCTATAGCATTGGCGAAGACAAAATGCGTCAACGTTCGGCGGTTTTAACTCTTGCTTACGAAACCCGCTTAAATGACCTGCTGATCGAACGTGACAGCCTGTCAGGGCAATTGGCAAACGTGAATGCCAGAGTATTAACTGCGCAAAACCAGTTAATGAGCCAACAGCAAAATATTTTACAACTGGCTGCCGAGCAACAAAATCTGGATGCCAATGTCGCCAATCTACGTGACCAGTTGGGCGAAATGTTGTCGGAACGGGATCTTGCGACAGAAACCAGTGACACCCTGACAATTGAACTGGCGTCACTGCGGGTCTTGATGACTGAGCGTCTTGGCGGCCAATCAGATGTTTTGATAACCATCGAAACGCTGACCTCTGCATTGGCTGGCGCGGTTGAAACACGCGACACGGTTCAGGATGATATCGTAACCTTGACTGAAAAAATTGACACAATGGAATTACAGCGGGAACTGACCGCGCAACGTCAAAATCGGATGTTGGTCCAGCTTGAAGGCGCGATTGAGGTCTCGCTGGTGCCTCTGTCCACATTGTTTGATGCGGTTGGCATGGATGTTGACAGTATTCTAACCAATGTGCAGCAAAATTTTTCCGGCACCGGCGGGATTAGTGATGAACTAGACACCAGCAACCTAAGCCCGCTTGATCTTCGCATTGATCAGCTGCTGACAGACCTTGATCGTGTTGCCATGCTGAATTTGGCAGCCAATAGATTGCCGTTGGCTTTTCCGGTGCGCACTGCGTATCGTCAAACCAGCCCTTTTGGGCCGCGTGGTGGGCGTATTCACAAAGGCCTTGATCTTGCAGGCGCACGGAATTCCCCTATTTTAGCAACCGGTGACGGGGTTGTCAGTTTTGCAGGGGTGCAAAGCGGATTTGGTAATTTGGTGATTATTGATCACGCAAACGGCTATCAAACTTACTATGCGCATATGGAGCGGAACCGCACAGCCGTCGGAACGGTGGTTGCGCGCGGCGACAGAATAGGCGATATGGGGAATTCGGGTCGATCATCCGGTGTGCATCTTCATTATGAAATCCG
>QIGK01000146.1 GCA_003228875.1 Rhodobacterales bacterium | reverse complement strand
CCAATGACCGAACACCCAACCAATGACCAGTTCCACTCAGAGTCTTTCCTGCAAGGCCATAACCTTGAATATGTTGAGCAGCTTCAGGCGCGATTTGCGGAAAACCCCGACAGCGTTGACGCCAGCTGGCAAAAATATTTCGCTGGATTGAATGAGGACAGCTTGGCCATCAAAGCTGAAGCAGCTGGCCCGTCATGGGCGCGCGCCGACTGGCCCGAAATACCTAATGATGACCTGACCGCGGCACTGGATGGCCAATGGGCCACGGACCCCGTCGCCATTGCCGGTAAAGTCAAAGCACAGGCCAGCAAATCAGGCGTGGTGCTATCCGAAGCAGCCGTTAAACAAGCGGTGCTGGACAGCCTGCGCGCGCTCATGCTGATCCGCGCCTATCGAATTCGCGGCCATCTGGCGGCTGATCTTGACCCGCTGCGCCTTGACCCACCCAAACCACATCCCGAGCTTGACCCTAAAACCTATGGTTTTTTGGATACCGACATGGACCGGCCTATTCTGCTTGATAACGTTTTGGGTATGCAAACCGCGTCGATGCGGGAAATTGTTGAGATTATGAAACGCACTTACTGTGGCACATTTGCCCTGCAATACATGCATATCGCCAACGCAGAAGAAGCCGGCTGGCTCAAAGAACGTATTGAGGGTTTTGGCAAAGAAATCCAGTTCTCAAAAGAGGGCCGCAAAGCCATTCTGAACAAACTGGTTGAGGCTGAGGGTTTTGAGAAATACCTACATGTCAAATATATGGGCACCAAACGGTTCGGGCTTGATGGCGGCGAAAGCCTGATACCAGCGATGGAACAGATCATCAAACGCGGCGGGGCGCTGGGGGTGAAAGACATCATCATCGGCATGCCGCATCGCGGGCGTTTGTCGGTGTTGGCCAATGTGATGGGTAAGCCATACCGCGCCATTTTTAATGAATTTCAGGGTGGCAGCAGCAAGCCTGACAGCGTTGAAGGCTCCGGCGATGTGAAATACCACCTTGGCGCCAGCTCAGACCGCGAATTTGACGGCAACACCGTGCACTTGTCGCTAACAGCTAACCCGTCGCATCTTGAGGCGGTTAACCCAGTGGTCTTGGGCAAAGCCCGCGCCAAACAAGCCCAGCGCGGCGACCAAGATCGTGAACAGGTATTACCTATCCTGCTGCATGGCGACGCGGCTTTTGCTGGCCAAGGCGTGATTGCTGAATGTTTTGGTCTATCAGGCCTGCGTGGCCATAAAACCGGTGGCACCATGCATATTGTGGTGAATAACCAGATCGGCTTTACCACCTCGCCGCATAATTCGCGCTCCAGCCCTTATCCAACCGACATTGCCTTGATGGTCGAAGCGCCGATTTTCCATGTTAACGGTGATGATCCCGAAGCGGTGGTGCATGCCGCCAAAGTCGCCACCGAGTTCCGCCAGAAATTCCACAAAGACGTGGTGCTGGATATTTTCTGTTACCGGCGTTTTGGCCATAATGAGGGTGACGAACCGATGTTCACCCAACCGCAAATGTATACAGCCATCAAAAAGCAAAAAACCACGCTTCAGCTTTATACCGAGCGTCTGATCCGCGATGGGCTGATCCCCGAAGGCGAGATTGACGACATCAAAACCAAATTTCAGGCGTTTCTGGCAGATGAATTTGAAATCGGCACCGAATATCGCCCCAACAAAGCCGACTGGCTGGACGGGCGCTGGTCAAACATGCGCCGCAAGAAAGCTGATGATTACCAGCGCGGCAAAACCGAAGTGGACACGGCCCGACTGATCGAAGTTGGCGAAGCGCTCTCAAAGCTTCCCGATGGCTACAAGCCCCATAAAACCGTAGCGCGCCTACTGGCAACCAAAAAGAAAATGATCGAATCCGGTAAAGGCATAGATTGGGCAACCGCCGAAGCTCTGGCTTTTGGCACTTTGCTGACCGAGGGCCATCCGGTGCGCCTGTCTGGGCAGGATTGCACGCGCGGCACGTTCAGTCAGCGCCATTCCGGTATCATTGATCAGGAAACCGAGCAGCGGTATTTGCCGCTCAATCATATCAAGGCGGGCCAAGCCCCTATTGAAGTGATCGATTCAATGCTGTCAGAATATGCGGTGCTGGGTTTTGAATATGGCTATACGCTGGCTGATGGCTGAACCCGATACGCTGACCCTGTGGGAAGCCCAATTTGGCGATTTTGCCAATGGCGCACAGATCATGATTGACCAGTTTATCAGCTCTGGCGAACGCAAATGGCTGCGCATGTCCGGCTTGGTGATGCTGCTGCCCCACGGCTATGAAGGCCAAGGGCCGGAGCACAGCTCCGCAAGGCTGGAGCGTTTCTTGCAAATGTGCGGCGAAGATAACTGGATCATAGCCAACTGCACCACACCCGCCAATTACTTCCACATCCTGCGCCGTCAAATGCATCGGACATTCCGCAAACCGCTGGTCTTGATGACGCCAAAATCTTTGCTGCGTCACAAACTGGCAGTATCAAATTTGGAGGACTTGGCCGAAGGCTCAAGTTTCCACCGTGTGTTGTGGGATGATGCGCAAAAAGGCAATTCCGACACTAAACTGGCAAAAGACAAAGACATCCGCCGCGTGGTGATCTGCTCGGGCAAGGTTTATTTTGACTTGCTGGCAGAGCGTGACGCACGCGGGCTGACCGATGTGTATCTGATGCGGCTGGAGCAGTTCTATCCTTTCCCCGCCAATTCCATGATCAAAGAGCTAAAGCGGTTTCTGGGCGCTGAGATCGTCTGGTGTCAAGAAGAACCCAAAAACCAAGGCGGCTGGACCTTTATAGAACCTAATATCGAATGGGCGCTTGGCCGGATTGATGCCAAAACCAAACGCCCAGAATATAAAGGCCGCCCGGCCTCGGCCTCGCCCGCAACAGGCAATGCCGGACAACATAAACAACAGCAATCAGACCTCGTGAACGATGCGCTTACTATTGACAAAGGACTAGACCAATGACCGATATTCGTGTGCCAACCCTTGGCGAATCCGTAACCGAAGCCACCGTGGCCACATGGTTCAAAGCCCCCGGCGATGCAGTGGCGGTTGATGAAATGCTGTGTGAGCTGGAAACCGACAAAGTAACGGTTGAAGTGCCCTCGCCGATTGCCGGAGTGATGGGAGAGATCATCGCAGCCGAAGGCGAAACCGTGGGCGTTGACGCGCTTTTGGCAACCCTTGTGGCCGGAGATGGCGCAGCAGCCAAAGCAGCGGCCTCAGCCAAAGCGCCAGCCGCAGCGCCGGCACCCGCCGCTGCATCACCGGCAGCGAAAGATGTCGAGGACGCCCCGTCAGCCAAAAAAATCATGGCCGAAAAAGGCATTGATCCTGCAAGCGTAACTGGTTCGGGCCGTGATGGTCGGATTATGAAAGAAGACGTGACGGCTGCCCCTGCTCCGGCCTCTGTTGCCGCTGCGCCGCGCGCGCCGGTTTCAGCCGATGACGCTAGCCGCGAGGAACGGGTAAAAATGACCCGCCTGCGCCAGACCATCGCGCGGCGCCTGAAAGAAGCCCAAAACACCGCCGCCATGCTAACCACCTATAACGAGGTGGATATGTCGGCAATCATGGACCTGCGGTCTGAATACAAAGATATGTTTCTGAAAAAACACGGTGTCAAACTGGGCTTTATGTCATTTTTCACCAAAGCCTGCGTGCATGCCCTGCATGAGGTTCCCGAGGTGAACGCAGAGATCGACGGCAACGAGATCGTCTATAAAAACTACGTCCATATGGGCGTTGCGGCGGGCACGCCCTCAGGTTTGGTTGTGCCGGTCATTCGCGACGCGGATCAGTTGTCCTTTGCTGGTATTGAGAAAAAGATTGCCGAGCTTGGCGGTAAAGCCCGCGATGGCAAGTTAAGCATGGCTGAAATGATGGGCGGCTCGTTCACCATTTCTAACGGTGGAGTATACGGCTCACTGATGTCCTCCCCCATCCTGAACCCGCCGCAGTCGGGTATTTTGGGTATGCACAAAATTCAGGACCGCCCCGTGGTGGTCAACGGTGAAATTGTGATCCGGCCAATGATGTATCTGGCGCTGTCTTATGACCACTGCGTTGTCGATGGCAAAGGCGCGGTGACGTTTTTGGTAAGGGTGAAAGAAGCGCTTGAGGATCCTCGTCGGTTGTTGATGGATTTGTAATCGTAGGGTGCGTGGTTTCCACGCACCTTTCACCAACAAACGGTGCGTGGAAACCACGCACCCTACGGAGGACGACATGAGCCAACCACCCATTCAAACTTACCTGACCGCGCACGGCGGGCTTGACGCCGTAGCGTGGTATGAAAAAACATGGGACGCCAAGCAAGAAATGCTGCAAATGGCGGAGGATGGCAAACGCATACTTCACACCACGTTGGCAATTTTTGATGGCCATGTCATGTTATCTGATGAATTCCCCGAATTTGAAAAATACGTCACCGCCCCGCCCAGCAATGATGGCACATCGGTCACGGTGCACGTCAATTTTCCATCGCGCGAGGCGTTGAACAAAGCCGCAAAAACCGCCAAAGACAGCGATGCAAATATCACCATGCCTGCTGACGTAATGCCATGGGGCGCGTATTACGCTCGCTTGATTGACCCGTTTGGCCACTCATGGTCATTCGCGGCAGAATAATCAAAAAATGGCCGCCGCGCAAACCAAGTCGCGGAGCCACGTGTTGAAATTGATAAAGGAAATATACATTGACTATCGAGCTCACAATTCTTGCCTATGCCGCATTGCTTCAGGTTTTGCATCTTTGGATTCTGTCCTTTGCTGCGGTCAGGCAACTTGGCGTCGGCGTTACTTCTGGTCCGCGCGATAAAGTGCCGGAACTGATCGGCATGACCGGACGTTTTGAGCGTGCATTCAACAACCATTTTGACGCGCTGATCCTGTTTACCATTGCAGTTGTCGTTGTGACGCTTAGCGAACAATCCACCCAAGTCACGCAAATCTGCGCCTATTTGTATCTTGGTTCCCGGATAGCATACATACCTGCCTATCTTGTCGGAATTCCCTTTTTACGCACCCTAATCTGGGTGATCGGCGTTGGTGCAACAACAACCATGATCTTGCTGACATTAATATGACAAATGGCAAAGTATTCACATGATCAAATTTGACCATATCGCTATTGGCTGCACTACCCTGCAAGCGGGCGCGGATTAATATTGGCCTGACCGTGCCCGTGGGCGGTGAGCACCCCAACATGGGCACGCATAATCTGGTGATGGCCACGGGGTTGGATACATTTTTTGAAGTGATCGCGATTAATCCCGCCGCTGAAAATCCTGCCCAACCGCGTTGGTTTGGCTTGGATGATTTCAGCGGCGAACCGCGCCCCATGGCGTGGATTTGCAATTCGGATGATCTGGACGCTGATCTGGAAATCGCGCGCAACCTCGGTATTGACCTCGGCCAGCCAACCACCCAAACGCGCGGCGGTATGACATGGCGGTTTGCCGTGCGCAAAGATGGCAAAATCCCACTGGATGGCATCGCGCCAATGCTGATGCAATGGCCAAAAATGCCCCTACATCCGGCAACAAAAATGGCCGATTTCGGGGTGC
>QIGK01000014.1 GCA_003228875.1 Rhodobacterales bacterium | reverse complement strand
CACGCATACAATTAAACGACACAGGCGGCTGGTCTGACTTTTCAGTGGTTGGTATTGAACCGGTCGCGTTGATGTTTGAAAACGATCAAACCGCGATAGGGTTTTCGATTATTAAATTAGATAGGCATTCGCAGGAAGATTTGGTGCATACTTTTGCAACCTCGACTGTTGTTCAAGTCAAATTCTTTCGCCGTGACGGATCCTTGATCTCTCAGGTATCGTTCCCGTTTGATCGCACAGTGCGCGTGGCATTCGCGCGCTGTGGTCAGGCCCGCGACATCGCCGGTATTCAAATCACAAATTCATCAGAAACTGGCCTTGGCTTCGACGATATTATCTTTGGTATGCCCAAACCGGATAAAACACCCATAGGCAGCATTAGCATTGCGCCAACCATTGAGCAGGATGACGTTGTTCTGAACCCGCTGGATGTGGAACCCTGCTCTTTTAACGTATCCTGAGTTTTCTTACCGCAAGCGCACAACGCAAGACCTATATCTTGGCAAGTAAAACGGCATCACGATTTTTGATTTGTTTTTTTTGCATGGGCGGTAGCTTCTGGTTGGCGTAAATAGGAAAAGAGAAGACAATGGATTTTCACACGCTTGATGTTTTTACCGACCAGCCATATTCGGGCAATCCGTTGGCGGTGGTGCTGGGTGCCGATGACTTATCCACCAATCAGATGCAAAAAATTGCCCGCGAGTTTAACCTCTCAGAAACCATCTTTGTGCTTGCCTCAAAAACCCCCGCACATACCGCCAAGGTGCGGATTTTCCACCCAGCAGGGGAGCTGCCGTTTGCCGGACATCCGACCATTGGTTGCGCCATATTACTGGCAGAAATGGCAAATACCGGTGATTTTAATGTGACCATCACGCTGGAAGAAATGGCAGGGCTGGTTCCGGTTAATGTATCGCGCAAAGGCACGGATATTTCAGCTGAATTCACCGCGCCGGTGATACCCTTTGCCTTTGAAGGCGGCAAAATTTCCGATGACATGGCCGCAGCGGCGCTGGGGCTATTGGCTGAGGATATCGGTTTTGACAGCCATCAGCTGAGCAATTTGCAAGGCGGCCCGACTTTTCTGTTTGTTCCGGTTGCCAGCCGCGCGGCTTTGGCAAAAGCGCAGGTGGTAAACCCTGCGTTTCAAAAATTTACCAAAGCTGCAAAGAATGATTCTGTCTATGTCTATTGCCGCAATGAAAACGGGTTTAGCGCCCGTATGTTTGCCCCCGCCCATGGCATGCCCGAATATCCGGCCACCGGCGCAGCGTCAGCCATTTTTGCCGCGCAATTGTTAAAAGCCGGAGAATTGACTGAGGGCAGCAATGTTTTTTTGCTTGGACAAGGCCAAGATATGGGTCGGCCCAGTCAAATTGGTCTTTCGGCTGATCTGGCTTTAGGCAAAATCACAGCTGTTAAAATCAAAGGCGCAGCTGTGCGAGTTTCAACCGGTAAAATTACCGTATTGCCCTTGGAATCCTGAACCCAATCGTTAGATTAAGCACATGATAGCAAATCTTCTGAAACGCCTAAAGGCGGAACCAACCCCCGACCCGCTGGAAAGCGATGACGCGCGCCTTGCTTTGGCGGCGCTTTTAGTGCGGCTTGCCAAAATTGATCATGATTACGCAGCTTCGGAAAAAGCGCTGATTGATCAAATTTGCGCCCAGCGATTTTCGCTGTCGGTTGACGAGGCTCGGACCCTTCGGCAGGAGGCCGAGGAGATCGAAGCCACTGTGGGTGACACAGTGCATCTGACCCGCCTGATCAAAGCGGCGGTGCTCTTTGAAGACCGTTTTGCATTGGCGGTTGACCTATGGCGGTTGGTGCTGGCGGATGGCACCCGCGATCAAGCCGAAAACTCGTTTCTGCGACTGACCGTTAAATTAATTGGCGTTAATGATGTTGACAGCGGCATGGCACGGCAAGCGGCTGCTAAGTTGCACGTTTAAGCAAAACTGAGCCTACCGAATAGCCTGCCCCAAATGAACAGATCAAGCCCAGCGCACCGTCAGTTAAATCATCGGAATTTTGAGAAAACGCAATGATTGACCCCGCAGAACTGGTATTGGCGTAGTCCTGCAAAATATTGGGCTGCTCATCGGGTTTTGGAATGCGGCCCAATACTTTGCGACCAATAAAATCATTCATGGCTTTGTTGGCTTGGTGCAGCCACAGGCGTTTCAACGCATCAGGTGAATGGCCCGCCTCAGTTAAATGGCCCAGAATATGCTTGGCCACAATCGGCAACACTTCTTTGAATACTTTGCGGCCATTTTGCATGAACTGCATATCACGGCGGTCAGCAACGCCATCCGGCCGCGCGCGGCGCAAAAAGCCGTTATTGTTGCGGATATTGTTGGAAAACTTGGTCAGGCAACGGGTGGAAAGCACTTCGAAATGGGCTTGGGCAGCGGTTTCTTTGCGTTCAATCAACGTGGCAGTGCAGACATCGCCAAAGATAAAATGGCAATCGCGATCACGCCATTCGTGATGGCCGGAACAAATTTCTGGGTTCACAACCAGAATGGCGCGGGCTGAACCGGATCGGATCATATCACTGGCGGCCTGAATGCCAAATGTTGCTGAGGAACAAGCGACATTCATATCAAAGCCAAAACCACTAATGCCCAGCAATTCCTGAATTTCAATAGCCACTGCTGGATAGGCGCGCTCAAAATTAGAGGCCGCCACAATCACCGCATCAACATCAGCGGCAGTTTTACCTGCCTGTTGCAGCGCTTTGTTGCAGGCATCCACCGCCATTTCCGCCATCACACCGGGTTCATCATCGGATCGCTGGCGCAGCTGTGGATGCATGATATCGGGGTCCAGAATGCCGGATTTATTCAGCACATAACGGTTTTCTATGCCGCTGGCTTTAACAATAAATTCACTGCTGGAATGGGGGATTACATCCATTTCACCTACTGCTATTACATCGGCGTTTTGGGCATTTATTTTGTCAGCATAAGCATTAAACGCTGCAACCAATTCATCATTGGTAATGGTTTCGCTTGGCGTAAAAACGCCGGTGCCTGAAATAACTGGTTGATGCATAGATGCCCCCGAGTGGTTTCACAGAGTTGAAACCACTCGGGGGGCTTTGGTCAAGCTTGATATTGAGCTACACTCTAGAATGTGAGGGGCCGGCACCATTTTTTGGAAACAGCACAACCCGGGTACCATTGGGGACCATGGCATATAATTCTTCTACTTGCGGGTTGATCAGCCGCGCACAGC
>QIGK01000127.1 GCA_003228875.1 Rhodobacterales bacterium | reverse complement strand
GCCTCGCGCCGCATGCGTGATCCGGTTGATCTAGGCAACATTCCGTATTCTGCTGTTACCCAGCCCAAACCGGTATTACGCAACCATGGCGGCACCCGTGGCTCCAGCGAAGCCGTGCATAACACATGGGTATCGCCGCATTTTATGAGGCATGATCCTTCGGCATGTTTGGTGACGTTGGTTTCGATCACAATATCGCGCATTGTGTCATTGGTTCTGCCGGATGGGCGCATGGAAACTCTCCTGAATTTGTTGAATATGCTCTTACATTGATGGGCGCTGCACGTCCAGCATCCTTGCATTGACGCCGCGTGACGGAATGCATAAATTCTTGTGTATTATGACTCAATATTCTCCTATTTCTGATTTGAACGCCCGTTCCCGCGAAGTTTTTCGCTTGATCGTTGAATCCTATCTGGAAACCGGTGAACCCGTTGGGTCACGCACCCTTTCGCGTAATCTGGCTGAGCAAGTTTCGCCAGCGACGATCAGAAATACAATGCAAGATCTTGAACATTTAGGATTGTTAAACAGCCCCCATGCTTCGGCAGGGCGTTTGCCAACCCAGCAGGGTTTGCGGCTGTTTGTTGATGGATTGCTTGAAATTGGCGATGTTTCAGCACCGGAGCGTCAGGAAATTGAGAAATCACTCGATTCTACTGAGTCTGACATGCAAACCGTGTTGGATAGGGCCGGGTCGATGTTGTCAGGTCTTACCCAAGGCGCGAGCCTTGTGCTGGCCCCAAAATCCGAAACGCCGATCAAACACATAGAGTTTGTTTCGCTGGCGGCAGATCGGGCATTGGTGGTACTGGTCACCGCGGATGGCAACGTTGAAAACCGGCTTTTTATGCCACCTGCCGGACTAACACCATCAGCAATGCGCGAAGCAGCGAATTTTTTGAATGCGATTCTTAGCGGCCATACGGTGTCAGAGATTCGTTCGATTGTTTCATGTGAAATTCTTAAGCACCGGTCTGAGCTGGATATTCTGTCGCAAGGCTTAATCGAATCGGGTGTGGCGATCTGGGCTGACAACCAAAAAGAACGCCTGATCGTGCGCGGTCGCAGCAATTTGCTTGATGATTCTGCTTCGGATGCTGACCTTGAGCGTATCCGCCAGCTGTTTGACGACCTTGAGCGCAAGCGCGATTTGGAACAATTGTTGAACCTGACTGAGGCTGGCGACGGGGTGCGGGTTTTTATTGGCTCTGAGAACAAATTATTCTCACTTTCGGGTAGCAGTTTGGTAGTTTCTCCCTATATGAACGCTGAGCGGAAAATTGTTGGGGCGGTGGGTGTCATCGGGCCAACGCATTTGAATTACGCGCGGATTGTGCCAATTGTGGATTACACCGCGCAACTGATGGGAAGACTGGTTTCAAACCAGCGTTAAAGGAAAACTATGGCACAAGAACAAGACGAACCGTTTTTGGATGACCCTGAAACAATGGAAGAAGAGGAGCTGGAAGCGCAGGAGCTTCAAGACCTTGAACCGCCAACAATTGAAGAAGTTGAGGCGGAAAATACCCAGCTAAAAGACCGCTTGATGCGGGCCATGGCTGAAACTGAAAACATGCGAAAACGTGGCGAGCGCGACCGTCGTGAGGCGGAGCTGTATGGCGGCACCAAACTGGCGCGCGATTTGCTGTCGGTGCATGATAATCTGGGCCGCGCTTTGGAAAATCTTGATGATTTGCTGCGTGACAATAACCCGAGTTTGGTAGAAGGGCTGGAACTGACCCAGCGTGAATTTCTGTCGGTGTTTGGAAAACACAAAATCCTAAAGGTAGAACCGGAAATTGGCGATAAATTTGACGCCAAGCAACATCAGGCAATGTTTGAGGCTCCGGTGCCAAATACCAAAAAAGGCCATATTATTCAGGTTATGGCAAATGGTTTTGTTATTGGAGATCGCTTGATTCGCCCCGCGCATGTGGGTGTTTCGTCAAATACTGATCCGGTAAAGGCTGAAAAAGCCGAAGAATAAGCCTATTTGTCCAGAATTTCATGCAGCCGGTAAATCTCAGCCAAAGCTTCGCGCGGGCTAAGATCATCGGGGTGGACAGCTTTTAACGCAGCTTCTACCTTGGATTCTTTTGACTTTATCGGCTGGGGTGTTTGCGGCGCAGTATTAAACAGCGGTAAACCGTCAATCAACACTTTGGCTTTGCCACCGCCCTCACGCTCTCTTTGTTCCAGCTTGTCCAGAATAATCCGCGCCCGATCGGTGACCGAGTGTGGCAACCCTGCCAGTTTGGCGACTTGCACGCCATATGACCGATCAGCGGCACCCTCAACCACTTCGTGCAGAAAAATCACCTCGCCTTCATATTCTCGCACTTTTACAGTGGCATTTCGCATGCCTTTCAGTTTTCCGGTCAGGGCGGTAAGCTCATGATAATGCGTCGCAAAAAGCGTGCGGCAGCGGTTTATATTGTGCAGATGCTCCAAGGTTGCCCATGCGATGGAAAGCCCATCATAGGTAGCAGTGCCACGCCCGATTTCATCGAGAATAACCAGTGCGCGCTCGCCCGCGCGGTTCAAAATGGCAGCCGTTTCAACCATTTCAACCATAAACGTAGACTGCCCTCGCGCCAGATCATCCGCCGCGCCAACCCGGCTGAAAAGCTGGTCGATGATGCCGATATGGGCCGAAGCAGCGGGAACATATGCCCCCATCTGCGCCAATAGTGCAATAATTGCATTTTGCCGCAAAAACGTTGATTTACCGGCCATATTTGGGCCAGTTAGCAGCCAAACCGGATGGTCATCTTTGTTGCCAGCGCTTAAATCGCAATCATTTTCGACAAACGGGTTGCTGCCCGCGCGCCGCAAAGCCGCTTCGACCACCGGATGGCGGCCCGATTTAATGTCAAAGCTGCGCGAATTATCTAGGCGTGGCCGCACCCAGTTTTCCTCAACCGCCAGCAGGGCCAGCGCGGTTGACAGGTCAATTTCCGCCAAGGCTTTTGCAGTTTGTGACAGATTTGGCGCCTTAGCCAAAACTGCTTGGCGTAGTGTTTCAAAAATTCGTTTTTCAATTTCCAATGCTCGCCCGCCAGCATTCAGGATTTTGGTTTCCATGTCTGCTAATTCAACCGTGGTGAATCGAACCGCATTGGCCGTGGTTTGCCGATGGATGAAGGTTTCTGACATTGGCGCGGAAAGCATGGTTTCGGCGTGCCGCGCTGAAACATCAATGAAATAACCCAAGACGTTGTTGTGCTTAATCTTTAGTACTGAAATATCGGTGATTTTGGCATATTCAGCCTGCATTTGGGCAATGACACTGCGGCCCTCATCCCGCAACTGGCGGGCATTATCCAATTCTTCGTCATATC
>QIGK01000032.1 GCA_003228875.1 Rhodobacterales bacterium | reverse complement strand
TGGGGTCGCTTTGGGAGATGATTCAGGCACCTTTTGTATCACGCAAATCCGGTAAATCGGCAAAATCTGGCACGTCATCCGAATCAGGCGCCAGCCTGAAAAGGCTGGCGGATATGGTCGATGCTGGAGACTTCCATCCGGTGATTGACCGATGTTATCCCTTTGCGAAAATTGTTGATGCGCATGCCTATGTGGACACAGGGCGCAAGCGTGGCAGCGTTGTGATCATGGTTGATGATGGGGTCGAATGAATGGTAAAATCTGACATTTGGTAACCCCATAAAAACCCATCGTGATCTTTTGTTTTGCTTGGGTAACGGGGAGGATTTTCTTGGCAATCTGCCGTTTGTTGAATGGGTAATAATTTATGAAAAACGCCGGAAATCACACAAGTTAACGTTAAGTTTACGAGCCGCGCATATTGAACAACCCTTTGCGCAACGCCATATACAATCAAAGCGCTAAAAATGCGTAAAGAGGAGAGACAGATGAGCTATGCAAGATTACCCGCTCCGTCACCGGAGCAAGGCCTGTCGCGCTATATGCAGGAAATCCGCAAGTTCCCAATGCTGGAACCCGAACAGGAATATATGCTGGCCAAAGCATGGGTTGACCATGAAGACAGCGACGCTGCGCACCAAATGGTTACCAGCCATTTGCGCCTGGCTGCCAAAATTGCCATGGGCTATCGCGGTTATGGATTGCCAACAGCCGAGGTGGTGTCCGAAGCCAATGTCGGCTTGATGCAGGCAGTCAAACGGTTCGATCCTGAACGGGGTTTTCGGCTTGCAACCTATGCGATGTGGTGGATTCGCGCCAGCATTCAGGAATACGTTTTGCGGTCTTGGTCGCTGGTAAAAATGGGGACGACGTCTGCACAGAAAAAGCTGTTTTTCAATCTGCGCAAAGCAAAAAACAAAATTGGTGCGCTGGAAGAAGGTGACTTGCGTCCTGAAAATGTCAAACGGATTGCCACGGAGTTAAACGTCACTGAAAAAGAAGTGATTTCGATGAACCAGCGCATGTCGGGGGGGGATGCTTCCTTAAACGCGCAGATTAAAACCGATGGTGAAGGCGCGGCTGAATGGCAGGATTGGCTGGAGGACGAAGATGCTGATCAGGCCGCTGATTATGCCGAAAAGGATGAATTGGAAATTCGTCGTGAATTGCTGGCTGAAGCCATGAAAGATTTGAATGAGCGTGAGCAGGATATCTTAACCCAGCGCCGTTTATCTGAGGAAAGCATCACGCTGGAAGACCTGTCCAAGGTTTATGATGTCAGCCGCGAACGTATTCGCCAGATTGAAGTGCGCGCGTTTGAAAAGCTGCAACTTAAAATGCGGGAACTGGCCGCAGACCGTGGCATGATCGCCGCTGCAAATTAAGGCAACAGGTGGCAAGTAATTGCCACCTGTAATATGTTTCTCTGCGACTTCGTAAACCGGTTAACGACTTTATGCGCTGAATTTTGGCTGATAATTCGAACCAAGCCCCTGATTCCATTGTTTTAGAAATATTCGCACCGCTAGCTGGCAATTTGGAGCGCAGCGAGGCCTTAAACGGGGCGGTTGTGGCCGCATTCTAATCTGAAATTTCTGCAACCTAAGATATAATTAAATTATTGATATTACTTCAAAGCGTGCAAGTCGCCATATTATATGAGGGGCATATTTATGGTAAGGAGATATTATTAGTGATTAAGGAATATTTTCAAAAAATCCTCAACAACAATACCAAAACCAACGCGGAAATATATGCGGTTCTGGATAAAGTTTTTGATCGACATTATTATATTTCCGCCCATGAAGATTTGAAGGATGTCAGATCCGACTTTGACGCGCTGGATCATTTTATCCGGTTTGGTGATCGTGAGGGCCGCAACCCAACGCCAGATTTTTCGACCATGGATTATCGGAATGCCAATCCCGATGTTGTTGTCGCTGGCATAAATACATTTTACCATTACCTGACCTTTGGCAAAAAAGAGGGACGCTCGCCCGGCTTTGTTAAAATGGCGCCGGAACAAATTCATAAACTGTCCAGCATTTTGGCGCCGGAATTTGATGCTGATTTTTATGTCAAGACCTGTCCGGTCAAAGTGACCAATGTGGCTGCGCTTGAACATTATTTGAAATTCGGGGTGGATTTGAACTGTGATCCAAACCCGCGTTTTTCAACAGAATTTTATCTGAACGCAAATGCTGATGTGCGCAAAGCCAAGGTAAACCCGCTTTTCCATTATATCACTTGTGGTAGAAGCGAGGGGCGCAATGCGATGGCGTCCAATAAAGTTGTTGCCGATCTAGCCGCCAAATCAACCGCTAAGAAAAACGGGAAAATGGCTTTGGGTGTGATTGTCATGGTCAGAAACGAGATTGACATAATCCAGACTTTTGTTGAATCGATTTTGGCCCTGTTTGATGTGGTGGTCATGATTGACCATAAATCCGAAGACGGCACCGCTGAATATCTTTTGGATGTCAGCAAAAAATTCGGAAAGCTGCATTTATATACGTTGGAAGAACCGGGGTATCACCAAGCACTGACAATGAACCACATGCTTCGAAACAGTGTCGAACTCGACGGGCTTGACTGGGTGTTTTTTCTGGATGCGGATGAATTTTTACCCTTTCCTGATCGGGCTAGTTTTCAATCAGCGCTCGCAGAGCAGGAAGATTTCCCGGTTATTTCAATGCGTTGGAGCAACCTTATCCCTAAAGCCTATTGGCAAGGGCCTGTCACCATCGATGCGGATACTCAGTTTTATCATAATCCCAAATTATCGCCATTCACCAAAATTGCGCTGCAACCATCCCGGGTAAATATTCATAAAATCTGGATCGAACAAGGTAATCACAGCGTTAGCAATGTTTTGAACGGCTTGCCTTTGCCAGCCCATTCGGTGGATTTTCCGGTTTTTCATATTCCGGTGCGCTCAAAAAACCAGCTTTTGATGAAGCTGAACTAAGGCGTGGTTTCTTATGTCAAAATCGGCAAAAACCGCGACAAGGTTCAAGGGTCACATTGGTTCAAAATTCAGGAAAATATTCGGAATACCGGTATATGTGACGGGGTTTTGAACGCGGTTACCGATGATTACGGCATTGACGATACCGATTTTTCGCCGCTATCCGCCAAAGCGCTGGAAGATAAAGGGTATTTTCTTAGTGGTTTGAATTTGGCCCAAAAGAAGCTTGGTACCAAACCTTCGGCTGACCTCAATTTTTCGGAAAATATGTTCAGGCTGAATGCGGTTTCAGCGGTGGATCAATCCGAATTGGAACATCCGGTCAGTGTTCGTCGTCAGAGTATTTGGCACAGATTAGGCTTTAGAATAAGAGAGTATCTGCCTCATCAGTTGGGTTATCTTAAGCGGCGGCTT
>QIGK01000100.1 GCA_003228875.1 Rhodobacterales bacterium | reverse complement strand
ACAATGGCGGCAAAGTTGTTGACAGCGAATATTGGGGCCTGAAAACCATGGCCTATAAAATCAACAAAAACCGCAAAGGCCATTACGCCTACGTGCGTTCCGATGCCCCTGCCCCTGCCGTGCAGGAAATGGAACGCCTGATGGGTTTGCACGATGATATCATGCGTGTCATGACCATTAAGGTTGATGCCCATGAAGAAGGCCCATCAGCCGTCATTCAAGCCAAAAACAGCCGTGACGAGCGCCCGCGCCGTCCACGTCGCGATTAAGAAAGGATTATAAACCATGGCAAACAAACCATTTTTCCGCCGTCGCAAGACATGTCCTTTCTCGGGCGATAATGCCCCGAAAATTGACTATAAAGACGTAAAGCTGTTGCAGCGTTACATTTCAGAGCGTGGCAAAATTGTGCCGTCGCGCATCACCGCAGTATCTGCGAAAAAGCAACGCGAGCTGGCAAAAGCCATCAAACGCAGCCGCTTTTTGGCGCTGCTGCCATATGCCGTGAAATAGGAGAGATATTATGCAAGTAGTCCTTCTTGAACGCGTCGCCAAACTGGGCCAAATGGGCGATGTTGTTAACGTCAAAAACGGTTTTGCACGCAATTTTCTGATGCCCCAAGGCAAGGCGCTTCGTGCGACCAAAGCCAACTTGGCATCTTTTGAAGCACAGCGCGTGCAACTTGAGGCTGACAACCTTGAAACTAAAGGTGAAGCCGATGCATTGGCTGTTAAGCTTGACGGGCAACAATTCATCGTGATTCGTTCCGCGTCAGATTCAGGGTCGCTTTACGGGTCAGTTACTGGCCGGGATGCTGCTGAAATGGCAACGTCTGGCGGTTTCACCGTTGACCGTAAACAGATTGTGTTAACGGCTCCGATCAAAGAACTGGGTTTGCACACAATGGAAGTTGTGCTGCACCCCGAAGTGTCGGCAACCATTACCATCAATGTGGCCCGCTCCGAAGAAGAAGCCGAATTGCAGGCATCGGGCAAATCCATTCAGGAATTGCAAGCCGAAGCCGAAGCCGAGGCTGAATTTGATATTGCCGAATTGTTCGACGATATTGGTGCCGCCGCGCTTGACGATGATGGCATTGAAGTCGCCGAAGAGCCCGTCGTTGACGCGCCTGCCGAAGACACCGAACAGCCTGAATAAGGATGTTTTATTAACACCAAAGGCCGCGCAAAACGATTTGTGCGGCCTTTTTTATGGATATTCACATGCTAAAAATTCCTGTTAAAAGCTTGATGATAATGTTTGTGGCTGGTCTTGTGCTTGCAGCTGCCAGCATTTTATTTCTTGATAAGGCTGCTTATACGCTCATTAGCACTGCGGTTGCCGGTCAACAGAGGATGTGGGAATTTGTCACCCTGATCGGCAGTTATAAATGGATGATCGGGCTAACATTGTTGATCACAGGGTTGGGCGTTGTTCTTGCTTTTTTCCGGCCAGATCCGGTTTGGAAAAAATTGCGGCGCTCCGGCTTTTTTGTTTTGCTGAGCGTTGCGCCGGTTGCTTTGGTCGCCTATTTTTTGAAAGGCACAATAGGCCGCGCGCGACCCTATTTGTTTGAAAGCGAGGGCCCTTTAAGCTTTGCACCATTTACCTATCAGGACATATATGCGGGCTTTCCGTCTGGCCATACTACTATAGCTTTTGCATTTGCCACGGTGATTACAATTCTTTTCCCAAGGCTGGCAATACCGGTATTTGCAGTCGCTGTAATGACTGGCTTTAGCCGACTGGCGCTTAGCGTGCATTACCTTGGCGATATTATTGCTGGTGCCACTTTCGGCACGATCGGCACAATTTTTGTTGCTAAAATTATTGCGCACAAACTGGGAATATTATCTGACCCAAAACACTAAACAGGCGCAACAGCAAACGACCGAGGCCATGCAATTGCGCCTGCTAAAACCTATGACAAAGACTTAGCCGCCTTCCATCATTTCTTCTTCCATCATGCCTTCTTCCATCATTTCATCTTCCATCATGCCTTCTTCGCCCATCATGCCTTCTTCCATTTCCATGGTGTCGGTTTCGCAGGCGGCGAGAAATGTAATCATAACGATTACCGAAGCTATTATTTTCATTGTTTTGTCCCTTTTTGTTGGATTAGCAGTATTTCTGCTTAATATCTTTTCTCATCAATTACGATGCACGTTCAAGTGAAGCCCGCGTGATCAAAAAAATCAGAGTTATCCACGGTATTAACATAGCGTGGATAAGTCAATTTGGTTTATAAAAGCATCGGGACAGGAGCAATAAATGGCAGATGGCGGGCAGTTACCGGAGAGCGAGATGATCACGCTCCCTCATAATATTGAGGCAGAACAAGCGCTTCTGGGTGCGCTTCTGGTTAATAATGACGCGTTTGATCGGGTCGCAGGAATTGTTAATGATTCGCATTTTTACGATCCGGTCCATGCGCGAATATTTGAGACCGCCGCGCGGCGCATTCAAAAAAATATGCTGGTGTCGCCAGTCACGCTTAAGGCATTTTTTGAAGATGATGACGGGTTAAAAGAACTGGGCGGCGCGGCCTATCTGGCGCGGCTGGCAGGGGCATCGATTTCGCTGTTTGCTGCCAAGGATTATGCACAGATGATTTATGATCTGGCACTGCGGCGCGACTTAATTTCGATCGGGCAGGAAATTGCCGGCAAAGCCGCTAGCGTTGATATGGAATCCACCCCCGAAGAACAAATCGTTGATGCCGAGCAAGCGCTTTATGGACTGGCCGAGGAAGGCAGTAGCGACACCGGATTCCAGAGCTTTTTGCGCGCAGTCAGCAGCGCGGTTGAAATCGCCAACTCGGCCTATCAACGCGAGGGCAAGCTTTCAGGTATTTCCACTGGCCTTACGGATATGGACAGCAAAATTGGCGGTTTGCACAAATCTGATCTGCTTATTCTTGCTGGTCGGCCCTCTATGGGGAAAACCTCGCTGGCTACCAATATTGCCTATAACATTGCCAAAATTTACAAAAAAGGCACCCTTTCTGATGGTTCTGAGGGGGCGATAAATGGCGGCGTGGTCGGATTTTTTAGCCTAGAAATGTCATCCGACCAACTGGCTGCGCGTATTTTGTCCGAGGCCGCGCGCATTCCATCCGAAAAAATCCGCAATGGTGATTTGAACGAGGATGAATTTCGCCGCTTTGTCGAAGCCGCCAAGCATCTGGAGAAATGCCCGCTCTATATTGATGACAGCGCAGCCTTGCCAATCTCAGCACTGGCAGCGCGGGCGCGGCGGCTTAAACGTCAGCATGGGCTGGATGTGTTGATTGTCGATTATTTGCAACTGGTGCGGCCAGCGACAGCCAAAGATAACCGTGTGAACGAAGTGTCAGAAATCACCCAAGGCTTGAAAGCCATCGCCAAAGAATTGAACATTCC
>QIGK01000063.1 GCA_003228875.1 Rhodobacterales bacterium | reverse complement strand
CCGTTTTGAAACCGACGCGGGTTGCGACTTTTTCTTTGGGGTCAAGATAAGCAAGGTTCGACAATTGAATGGGTTTGTCTTGCGGTACACGACCACCTTGTTCGGTTTGGGTTTGGCGAGTTGCACGAATGGATACATTCACACCGGTTACAATCGCTTTGCCGGCATCGGGGTTAATCGAGGCGATCTCGCCCTGTTTACCCTTATCTTTGCCGGTCTTGCCGGTCAGCACGATAACCTTGTCACCTTTTTTGAGCTTGGCAGCCATTACAGCACCTCCGGCGCAAGTGAGATGATTTTCATGAAGTTCTTGGCGCGCAATTCGCGAACAACTGGCCCAAAAATGCGGGTGCCGATTGGTTCTTCACCCGTGGTGTTCAGAATGACAGCAGCGTTGCCGTCAAACCGGATGGTGGTGCCATCGGGGCGCTGAATTGCTTTTTTGGTGCGCACAACAACGGCTTTACGCACGTCGCCTTTTTTCACGCGTCCGCGCGGGATGGCTTCTTTTACGGAAACGACAATAATGTCACCCACGCTGGCATAACGCCGTTTGGAGCCACCCAATACCTTGATGCACTGAACACGGCGCGCGCCGCTATTGTCAGCCACTTCAAGGTTGGTCTGCATCTGGATCATGTTTTTTCTCCCGACCTGTGGGGACGTTGCAGTTTTGCCCCACGGTTTCGATTATACTGATGTGCTAGTCTGTCAGCACGGTCCAGCGTTTGCTTTTCGAAATTGGTGCGCATTCTTCAATGCGAACTTTGTCACCAACTTTGAAATTCTCGTTAGCATCATGCGCCCGGTATTTTTTGGTTGAGCGAATGGTCTTTTTCAGAATGGGATGCTGTGTGCGACGCTCAACTGAAACCGTGATGGTCTGGGTGTTGGCGTCAGAGGTCACAGTGCCCCGCAAAATACGTTTTGGCATCGTTAGTCCCCTTACTCAGCAGCGGCCGCAGCCGCCTTTTCATTCAAAATAGTCTTTACGCGAGCCGCCGAGCGGCGAACCTTACGCATTTGAGAGGTATTTTCAGATTGGCCGGTGGCCGCCTGAAAACGCAAATTAAAGCTCTCTTTCTTAAGTGTTTCCAGCTCGTCTTTAAGCTGGTCGGGGGTTTTATCCCGCAATTCGGTGGCGTTCATAACGCAATTCCTTTCAACATCACTGGTAGGCCCATAGGGGTCACCCTGATTCCAGTGGAGTCAGTGTTAGAAGTGGGTCGTATAGGGGGGATTCGGGGGGTTGGCAAGGGGGGATGTTGGGGGGGGGTCGTTTACTTTTTATTCCACAGGGACAACGTTTAGTCCATATACGGTAACATTTCCATCATCATAAGAGTAGAGAAGCCATATGTCTTTTGTTCCAGCCATCGAGTCCCCTTTCGAGACATAGAGCAAAAAGTCTGTGGGTTCGTCTTTTTGGGCCGGAATGCCTACACTTGGAGTTCTTGCAAGAAACCATTCGATCCCCATGATCTGATCGTGAAAGCGATCATGGGGGTCAGTAAACTGGTCGAGAACATCTTGGGCATTTTTTTCGTACGCAATTGTTCGGAGGGTTACCCAAAGAGACGTCATTTATGCAGCCTGCTTCATTATACTTTCAACTATAGGTCCAGCCCAAGCTTTCACCTCATCAGTGATTGCTCCTCGGTCAGACGCTAACGTAGCATATAGCGGGATTTCTTCTCCGTCACTAGCTGCTTCCCAGATAATGTCGTGAGTCATCTCACTTATCATATTTGCGGTATGGCCCAACACAGATGAAAGAACGGTTTTGGCTAGATCAATGTCATCAGCAGATAAACTGCTAGTATCAGGCTCCTCAAGAGAAATGTATTTTCTTGAGTCATATTGCCCTTGCGGTTCCTGAACGTGAAGCAAACCTTCTGCTTTCAACTCATCAATCGTGCTTAAAATATGAGATGGCACAGGTCCCATTTTGCGTTTCACATACGTTTCATTTGTCACAGAAGCCCCAGCCAAACGGTATGCTACCACGTCGGTATACCATAGAGTTTTATTAAGTCTAATTGCCCCCAATTTTCTTGGGTTATCTTGACATTCATGCACAATAAAGTGCACCAGCGCCTTGAATTTTTCAGTTGCCATGCTTGCCCTCAAATCTGATACTTTAGTCTGCGCGACTGCCGCCGCAAGTCGCTTGTCAATAGAATTATTTGGCCTCAATTGTCAATATAACACTTGACTCGTAAATTTACTAGGGGAATCCGGCAAAAAATAGAACGTAATAGGAACATATGTCGACATTCTTATTGTAGGGCTGAATGCCGCGAAGGCAAGGCACAATAAATTAGCTTCGTTCGCAGAGCGATAACCCAAAAAACAATAAAACCCCCAACGTTTCAACCGAGGGCTTAAATTTCTTCAACCAACCACCTTTCAGCAGTCGTAGGGTGCGTGGTCTCCACGCACCGTCACCGCATCGGTGCGTGGGGACCACGCACCCTACAAAACCAAAAACCCCCAGCCTTTCGGCCGGGGGTTTTCAAATTCTACAGCCCGTTAGGGTCTACCAGTCTTCCCGTGTAATCACGCGGCACTTAACCGGCAATTTCATCGCTGCAAGGCGCAGGGCTTCTTTGGCCACAGCTTCGGTCACGCCGTCGATCTCAAACATGACACGGCCCGGTTTTACTTTGCAGACCCAACGGTCGATAGAACCCTTACCTTTACCCATACGAACTTCGATGGGTTTGGCGGTTACAGGTACGTCTGGAAAAATCCGGATCCAGACGCGGCCTTGACGTTTCATGTGACGGGTCATGGCACGACGGGCAGATTCGATCTGGCGCGCGGTTACGCGTTCCGGCTCAACTGATTTCAGGCCATAGGTGCCAAAATTCAGGTCAGTTCCGCCTTTGGCTTTGCCGTGGATACGGCCTTTGAACTGTTTGCGGTGTTTTGTACGCTTTGGTAAAAGCATTTTCTAATCTCCTAAAAAGTGGGCTACCCTCAGCGACGCTGCGGACGGCCACCTTCTTGCATTTCGGCGATACGGCGGTCACGGGCACCTGGATCGTGCTCCATAATCTCGCCCTTGAAGATCCAGACCTTGATACCAATGATACCATAAGCGGTCATGCTCTCGGCGTGTGCGTAGTCAATATCGGCACGAAGGGTGTGGCGCGGAACGCGACCCTCGGCATACCATTCGGTGCGCGCAATCTCAGCACCGCCCAAACGACCGGCAATGTTGATACGAATACCAAGCGCGCCCATACGCATTGCGTTTTGCACCGAGCGTTTCATGGCACGGCGGAAAGAAACCCGACGCTCCAACTGCTGTGCGATGTTTTCAGCCACAAGCGCTGCGTCCATATCAGGCTTGCGGACCTCGACAATGTTCAGGTGCAGGTCTGAATCCGTAAAGGATGCCAGTTTTTTACGCAGGGTTTCGATATCGGCGCCTTTTTTGCCAATAATCACACCTGGGCGGGCAGCGTGGATTGTTACGCGGCACTTGCGGTGCGGACGTTCAATCACAACGCGGCTGATGCCGGCTTGCACTGCGTGTTTCTTGACATAGCCACGGATGGCAAGGTCTTCGTGCAGCAATTTGCCATACTCTTTACCTTCCGCATACCAGCGGCTTTCCCATGTACGGTTGATCTGCAGGCGCAGGCCAATTGGGTTAATCTTATGTCCCATTATGCTTGCTCCTCGGATACTTCGTGCACGATGATTGTCAGCTC
>QIGK01000001.1 GCA_003228875.1 Rhodobacterales bacterium | reverse complement strand
TGGCACGACGAATACGAACGCACTTGTTAACTGAGCGAAATCAGGAATATGTGCTGGCGGCACAGCTTTGCGGGGCCTCGCCGGGCCATGTTATCCGGCGGCATTTATTGCCAAGCTTTACCAGCTATATCATCGTCGATCTGGTAATATCATTTCCGTATATGGTGCTGTCTGAAACCGCGCTTTCTTTCATCGGACTGGGGTTGAAAGACCCTGTGAACTCGCTGGGTGTGATGTTGCAAAACGTGACTTCAACCGATGTATTGCTGAACTATCAGTGGTATTTCATACCGGTGATCTTCTTTATTATTCTTGTGTTGGCTTTTGTGTTTGTCGGTGACGGATTACGAGACGCGGCTGACCCTTATTCGGATGCAGGCAAATGACGCGATTATTAGACGTAGAAAACCTGACCTTGCAATTCAAAACCGATGAAGGGTTAATCACAGCGATAGACGATGTGTCGTTTTCATTAGATGCCGGCGAAGTTATGGGCCTTGTGGGTGAAAGCGGTTCCGGCAAATCCGTAACCGCAAAATCCATTATGCTGCTGAATCCGTCTAATGCGGTTTACGGCCCAGACAGCAAAATCACTCTGCATCTTGATGACGGGCCGATTGATGTGATGGCGCTGGCAAAAGGCAAAACCAAAGACATGCGGGTTATTCGCGGCGGCGCGATCTCGATGATCTTTCAGGAACCGATGGCCAGTTTTGCGCCAGCAATTTCCATTGGTAACCAGATGGTTGAACAGCTGCAAATCCACACCGACATGAATGCTAAACAGGCCACCGAACTGTCGATTGAAATGCTGGATCGTGTTGGAATTTCTGACCCCTCCAGCCGGTTCAAACAATATGCTTTTGAATTGTCAGGCGGCATGCGTCAACGCGCCATGATCGCCATGGCCCTGTCAACCAAACCCAAATTGCTGATTGCGGATGCAGGTTATTGATCTGATGAAAGACTTGGTCAAAGAATTCGGCATGGGCATTGTGTTTATCACCCATGATCTGGGCGTCATTGCCCAAACCGCTGATAAGGTGGCGGTGATGTATCTTTCTCGCGTGATTGAACGCGGCCCAGTGCGCGATGTTATTCGCAACCCAAGCCATCCTTATACCAAAGGATTGCTGGCGGCTTTGCCCAGCCTTGACGATCTGGATACGCCTTTGCAAGCTATTCCCGGTGATATTCCCTCACCGTTGGAACGGCCAACCGGTTGCGTATTTAACACCCGTTGCGGCGCAAAAATTGGTGATATTTGCAGCACTGAAATTCCAGATTTTCTGGACATAAGCCAGAATCATACAGCCGCATGCCATCTTTACAGCGAGGCTTCCAAATGAGCGACGATAATGTTCTGATCGAAGCCCGCGACCTGTCGGTGCATTTTCCGCTGCGCAGCAAAACCATCTTTGGCCCGCCGCCGGTTGTGAAAGCCTGCGAAGGCGTCAATCTTGATATTGCCAAAGGCAGTTTTTTTGGTTTGGTGGGCGAATCTGGGTCTGGTAAAACCACCCTTGGTCGCGCCTTGTTTTACGCGGGGTGATGTGCAGTATAATGACGGAGAGGTCCAGATTGACCTGACCAATGTTGATAAAAAGGGCCTGAAGGAATACCGCAAACGGGCGCAATTGATCTTTCAAGACCCTTACGCGGCGCTTAGCCCGCGCATGACGGTGCGCGATATTATCGCAGAACCGCTGGAAGTCATGGGCCTGACCAAGACCCGTGAGGAAACCGACGCTCGGGTGCGCGAAATTGCTGAGAAATGCCGCCTTAATCTTGAACACCTGCGCCGCTTTCCACATGCGTTTTCCGGTGGTCAACGCCAACGGATTTCCATTGCACGGGCACTGGTGTCTAACCCGCAATTTGTGGTGGCCGACGAATCTGTGGCGGCGCTTGACGTGTCTATTCAAGCTGATGTGCTGAACCTGCTCAAGGAAATCCAGCAAGAAATGGGCCTAACATTTCTGTTTATCAGCCATGATTTAAGCGTCGTGGCACATATCTGTGACCATGTTGCGGTGATGTATCTGGGAAGGCTGGTTGAAACCGCGCCAACCCGCGAGCTGTTCGCCAATCCGCGGCATCCCTATACCAAGGCATTGCTCTCGGCGATCCCCTCATTGGACCCTGACGACCCTAATAAAGCCCAAAAGCTGGAGGGCGAAATCCCGTCACCCACCAACCCGCCACCGGGTTGCAAGTTCCAGACCCGTTGTCCAAACGCAATAGATGTTTGCCGGGTGGAGGAACCAAAATTGGAGCATTCCGCTACCGGCCACGAGGTCGCCTGCCATCGCTGGCAGGAATTAATGGATGATATGTAAACACAGGGCAGGCCATGCACCCTAACCCGGTTTTTCGGAATTCTGACGCTGAACCCGCGCTTGAATTTGCAAAATCACGTGGCTTTGGCACGCTTATTATCAATGATAACAATGGCCCATTGGCCGCGCATATTCCATTTATTCTGTCTAAAGATGGCTCCCAAGTCTTGTTCCATCTGGTGCGCTCAAACCCGATTGCTCGCAAAGGTGATGAGGCGCAGGCGTTGGTATCTGTCACTGGCCCTGACGGGTATATTTCCCCCGATTGCTACGATGTTGATCAACAAGTGCCAACATGGAATTATATTGCGGTGCATTTGCGCGGCACACTTGAAATATTGCCCCCTGAGGCGTTGGAGCTGCATTTACGCAGTTTATCAAACCATTTTGAACAACAGCTTTTGCCCAAGCCGGTTTGGCTGCTGGATAAAGTTTCCAAAGAAAATATCAACAAAATGCAGCGCATGATCATTCCAGCCACGCTGCATATCACAGACATTGATTCCACTTGGAAATTGGCCCAAAATAAACCTGACGCTGTGCGGTTTGCCGCGGCAGATAAACTGGAAAACAGCCCCATCGAGTCTGGCCAACCAGCATTGGCGCAATTCATGCGTGACGCTAAAAAAGGAAATTAAAATGAAACTGTTCCACTCGCCAACTTCGCCTTATGTGCGCAAAGTCATGATCGCGTTGATTGAGACCAACCAGTTGGAAAAGGTAGAGCTGGTGCCGGTTAAAGTATCACCATTTAGCCCCGGCGATCAGGTTCCTGATAATAACCCGCTGGGCAAAATACCGTGTCTTATTCGCAACAATGGCAAGCCGATTTACGATAGCAGGGTCATTTGTCGTTACATCGACACGATGCATAACAGCACTAAGCTATACCCAAATGACAGCGCGCTTTGGGATACGCTGACACTGGAAGCCACCGCAGACGGCATAAGCGAAGCGGCGATACTGATGGCTTATGAAAAAATGTTGCGGCCCGAAGATCAACAATCCGACGACTGGATTGAGGCTCAATGGGGTAAAATTGACCGGGCTTTGGACACTGTGGAAAATAATTGGATGAACCACCTGAACGCCGCGCCGGATATGGCTTGTTACGGGGTGGGTGCCTCGCTTGGTTATCTGGACCTGCGCCATGATGATCGTGGCTGGCGCGATAACCGAGCTAAATTGGCAACGTGGGAGGCTGAATTCATAAAGCGGCCTGCCATGGCGTCAACACTCCCTGAATTGCCAAAATAAGTGGAAAATACCAGCCAGCCATTGCGTGCGGCGGTTTTGATATTGATTGTCAGCGCCATGTTTGCGGGGCTGACAATCATTGCAAAAGCGCTTGGCACAGGGTTTGGCGGTGATCCGCTGCACCCGTTTATGGTCAGCGGTGGGCGGTTTTTGTTTGCGTTCATCGGGTTGATGATCGGCGCGGCCATATTCCGACCCAAAATTCAAAATCCGTCCCTGCCGCTGCATTTCGGGCGGTCGTTTTCCGGCTGGCTTGGCGTGACATTGATGTTTGCTGCCGTGGCACGAATGCCGGTATCTGACGCCACCGCGATTAACTTTTTAAACCCGGCATTTGGCATGGTATTTGCAATTTTCCTGCTCGGCGAAAAAATCGGAAAATTCCGCTGGATTGCTGCGGCAATATCGTTAATTGGCGCGGCGGTTTTATTGCGGCCCGGCCTAGATGTATTTCAGCCCGTGGCGCTGATTGCGCTGGCATCTGCGGTGGTGATCGGGCTGGAAATT
Organism: Rhodobacterales bacterium; assembly: GCA_003228875.1. GTDB lineage: Bacteria > Pseudomonadota > Alphaproteobacteria > Rhodobacterales > Rhodobacteraceae > UBA3077. The sequence goes on along the minus strand of QIGK01000001.1, from coordinate 3,791 downwards.
GTGTTGATCAAGAAACTCAGCGGTCGCGAATCATCTTTTCAAATTCTTATTATTAATAATTCGATTGGCGTGGTAATCGCCGGGACCGCCGCTGCATTTGTCTGGACCGGCCCCAGTTTGATGCAATGGGGGTTATTGGCGGTGATTGGTTTTTCGATGATCGGCATCCAGATAATGTTTATCGCGGCGATGCGTATCGCCGAGGCCAGTTTTGTCATGCCGTTTATGTATTCAACGCTGATTTTTGCCACGCTTTACGATTTTTGGATTTATGATGTGGTGCCCGACTCAATCAGTTTTGTCGGCGCGGGCATCATTCTGTTTGGGGTTATTTTTCTGGCTTGGCGCGAGGCCCTAAATCAAGGCAAAACCTCAACAGATGATGAGCCGTCTTGATCTGAAACACTGCACATCATGGCGCGCTGGCCCAGCTCCTCAAACAGTTCTGCCCCGGTTCCGGTTATCCATGCCTGCGCATTTAAGGCGACGATTTCGGCGTAAAGCGCGGCGCGGCGGTTGGCGTCCAGATGGGCCGCGACTTCGTCCAGCAACAGGATCGGCGGCGCGCCAAAATCCGTCGCCAATGCCCGGGCATTGGCGAGAATCAGCGATATCAGCAGGGCTTTTTGTTCTCCGGTGGAGCATGATTTTGCTGGCACGGATTTGCTGGCATAGATCGCTTCCAGATCAGCGCGATGGGGGCCAATCAGCGTGCGGCCCGCTGCCATATCGCGCGAACGCCCGCTTGCAAAAGCCTCACGCAAGGTGTCGGGGTTGATTTCAGGTTGCGTATCATCAGCTGATAAAAGCGCCAGATCGGCCTGTGGAAAAGCGGTTTCCGCACCTTCCTGTGCGATTTGCAACCGCGCCAGAACATCAATGCGATTGGCAGTAATTTCCGCGCCGGACTTGGCCATTTGCAATTCCAGCGCCCAGCGCGTCATACCACGCGGCATCCCGAACCTGATCTTTCAGCAACCGGTTGCGGTCGCGCATCGATTTTTCATAGATCAGCGTGGCGTCGGCGTGCGAGGGGTGAAAGCTCATCACCATGCGGTCCAGAAACCGGCGGCGTTCCGAGGCGCCTTCAATCCAAAGCCGGTCCATCACCGGCACCAGCCAGATAATACGCGCCAGATTTCCCAGCGCGGTTTGCGGGGCTTTTTTGCCGTCAATCTCCACAAAGCGTCCCGAATCCGGCACGCTTTTGGTGGAAATCTCGTGATTTTCCGACAGGCTTTCAAGTTCAGCGCTGACCTTCCAGCCGAGATTTTCCGGATGACGCATCAGTTCATCTGCTGGCGCACGGCGCAACCCGCGCCCCGGCGACAGCATCGAAATCGCCTCAAGAATGTTGGTTTTACCTGCGCCATTAGGGCCATAAAGCGCAATGATGCGCGCGTCGGGTTCAATAAACGCAGATTTATACGACCGAAAATGTGAGAGCCAAAGCCCGGTGATTGCCAGTTTGGGCATTACACCCGCATCGGCATCACAACGTAAATGGCGCTGTCATCATTGCCTTCGCGCATCAAGGTTGGATCACCGGACGAATTGAACATAAACACCGCGTTTTCGCGGTCCACCTGATTGGCGATCTCCAGCAGGTATTTGGCGTTAAAGCCGATTTCAAGAGGTTCATCACCGTAAGCCACGGCCAGTTCCTCATCCGCGGCACCGCTGTCGGGCGCATTAACAGACAGAACCAGACGGTCTTCCTCAAGCGTTAATTTCACAGCGCGGGAGCGTTCCGACGACACGGTGGACACCCGGTCAACCGCATTGGCGAATTCTTTGGCGTCAACTTCCAGACGTTTGGTGTTGCCGGTGGGAATCACCCGCGTGTAATCAGGGAAAGAACCGTCGATAACCTTGCTGGTCAGGGTGATCTCAGCTGTAGCAAAACGGATTTTGGTTTCCGACACGGAAACCGCAATCATTGCATCATCATCGTCCAGCAATTTGCGTAATTCATTAACGGTTTTGCGCGGCACGATCACGCCGGGCAAATCTTCGGCACCTTCGGGCAGGTCCGCATCAATGCGCGCCAGCCGGTGACCATCGGTGGCAACGCAGCGCATCACACGACCGTCGGCGGTGTCGCTGGCATGAAAATAAACGCCGTTCAGGTAATAGCGGGTTTCTTCGGTTGAGATGGCAAATTTGGCTTTGTCAAACAACCGGCGCAGGGTTTTTGCGTTGGCTGCAAAATTACAGTCATAGTCGCTGCTGGCCATGATTGGAAAATCTTCGCGGGGCAAGGTTGCAAGGCTGAAATGCGAGCGGCCTGCTTTGATGTCCAGACGGCCCGAAACGCCGTCATCGTGCAGCTCCACCATCGCACCATCGGGCAGTTTGCGTACAATTTCATGCAGCATATGGGCGGGCACGGTTGTGGCGCCGCTGCGCTCAACCATCGCGGCACCTTTGTCGATCACTTCGATGTCCAGATCAGTGGCGCGGAAGTTAATTGCCGAGCCTTCGGCTTCGATCAGGACATTCGCCAGAATGGGGATGGTATTGCGCCGCTCAACAACCGATTGTGCGCGGCTCATCGCGCCAAGCAGGGCGGAGCGTTCGATACTAGCTTTCATAATCCTCACCAGTCCTTTTGTTGGAAAATTATCCTATCGGAACGGCAGGGATATTCAAGGCCTTAAGCTTCCAGCATGCGGCGCAAAAGCTCCACATCTTCGGCTATCTGGTTGTCCGATTGTTTCAGTTCTTCGATGCGCTTAACCGCGTGAATCACCGTGGTGTGATCCCGCCCGCCAAATTTGCGGCCAATTTCGGGCAAGGATTTTGAAGTCAGCATTTTGGACAGGAACATGGCCACTTGACGGGGTCGCGCCACGGCGCGGGCGCGTCGGGCGGACAGAAGGTCAGACATGCGCAGGTTAAAATGGTCAGCAACCTTGCGTTGGATTTCGTCAATGGTGACTTTTCGTTCCGAAGCCCGCAAAATATCAGCCAGACATTCCTGCGCCATATCCAGCGTGATTTCGCGACCAACAAGTGATGAAAAAGCCACAAGCCGGTTCAAAGCGCCTTCCAATACCCGCACATTGGACGAAATTCGGTGTGCCAGAAATTCCAGCACCCTTGGGTCCATTTCAACGCCGGGATTTAGCCTGATCAAGGCTTCGGATTTGGAATGCAGAATGCCAAGGCGCAATTCATAATCAGTTGGATGTAAATCAACCACCAAGCCGCATTGCAGCCGCGAGCGAATGCGTTCTTCCAATCCGCTGATCTCCCCCGGGGCGCGATCAGCTGAAATTACGATTTGTTTGTTATTTTCTATCAACGCGTTAAAGGTGTGGAAAAATTCGTCTTGGGTGGAATCTTTGCCAGCAATGAATTGCACATCGTCCACCATCAAAACGTCAACCGAGCGGAATAATTCCTTAAATGTATACATGTCCTTGAAGCGCAATGCCTGAACAAAACGATACATGAATTGTTCAGCCGAGATATAAAGTACCCGGGCTTTTGGATCGCGATCCCGAATTTCATGGGCGATGGCGTGCATCAGATGGGTTTTACCAAGACCAACGCCGCCATACAAAAACAGCGGGTTAAAGCTGACGGGGCCGCCTTCAGCCACGCGCCGGGCGGCGGCGTGGGCGAGTTCATTTGGCTGACCAACCACAAACCCATCAAAGGTAAACCGGTCGTCGAGCGGTGAGGATGGCAGTTCTTTATCCTGAGATTTGGGAGATGCCACGGCTTTGGGTGCGGTTCTCGCGGCAGCCACCTTATGGGCAACCGCGTTGAACTCCAGCCGGTCC
>QIGK01000060.1 GCA_003228875.1 Rhodobacterales bacterium | reverse complement strand
TGGCAATATCGGCAAATGCCAGAATTGGCAAAAGCGCAAATACCAGCCAGCTTTGGGTGGCAAAGCCAAGGGCAATTAACCCAATTATGGCCACAATATTACCCATATGAATCACCCGTGCTTCGCCAATGCGTTTGACAATTGGCCCGACCAACAGGCCTTGCACAAACATCATACAAGCCCCGTAACCAGCCAGTGACAGGCCAATTGTTCTTAGATCCCATCCGAACTGTTCCTTGCCGTAAAAGCTCCAAACCACGGGGTATACATAGCCAGCGATCATAATAAAAAAGGTTGCCCAGATGATGCCGCGCAGGCGCTTATGGGTTAAGGCCCGCTTTAGGCTGCTGATCGGATTGGCCCGCCCCCAAGTGAATGGGCGACGTTTTGCTTGGCTAAGGGATTCAGGCACAAAGAACACGCCAAACAGGAAGTTAGCCAATGACAGGCCTGCAGCCACAAAAAACGGCAGGCGTAAATCATAGTCCCCCAAAAGCCCGCCAATGACAGGCCCCAACACAAACCCAACCCCGTAAACCGCGCCGATAAGGCCAAAGTTTTTAGCGCGATCTTCGGGGCTGCTAACATCAACAATATAAGCCGAGGCAGTCGCCACCGTAGCCCCGGCGATGCCTGCCAAAACCCGGCCGATAAACAGCACTACAAACACCGTGGCAAACCCCATAATCAGATAATCCACCACCATGGCCGCCGTGGCAATCAACAGCACCGGACGGCGGCCAAACCTGTCTGACAAATTGCCAACAATTGGTGAAAATATAAATTGCATCAGCGCATAAACCGTGATGAGCGCACCGCCGTATAGTGCCGCATCGGATATAGTATTTATGCCCAGATCAAGCAGCAGATCGGGCATGATCGGGAAGATCAGGCCAATGCCGATGGCGTCCAATAAGATGGTGGCGAGGGCAAAGCCCATACCGGCTTTTTGAGGCATTTTTGGGGTCCTTGAAAGCGTTTTTCGAGAGGTATCAAGGGGGTGCGGATTTGTCCACCATTTCGTAGGGTGCGTGGTCCCGTTGCCCCGTTAACGAATTGGGTGGAATGGGCAAAAGAGGGTGTAGTTTTTGTATAAGTTTTCCGTAGTTTTTCCATATGCCGTTTAAAGGTTAACGCGCGGCGCGAAACCCGTAGGGTGCGTGGTTTCCACGCACCGTTTTATCGTCAACATCGGAGCGGTGCGTGGGGACCACGCACTCTACGTCCGTTCTCCGAACCCGCTCCACTGGGAGGGCGGTTTGTGGTGTTTTAACAGGTTGCGATAATATCGCTATGTCAACTATACTGACAAAACGGTCCTTCGTTATATTTGACGAATTACATATATGTCATCGTCTTCTTCGATAACAAAGGTGGCGTTGTTCTTTTTGCACCAAACTTCAAGCTCAATTTTCAAAACGGGCCATAGGTCCCGAGCCCAATCGGGTCCATTTTTCCGCCAGTTTTGCTCACTAGGTAAATAAGCAGTGTGCACACCGATTGTGAGGTCAAGAATAAATGAGCCGCTAGGCCCTTTCACTACAAGTTCCTCTTTCCATTGTGGGCGAAATCGGAAAATTGACGGTGTTTTGGGTCGAAAAAGACTCGTGGGCAGGATCAAGACAGCAGTTAGTAGGACAAGAATACTACCAAAGAAGTGGTGTAATTTGTTGCCCGCACGCCAGAACCCATGCGCCAGAATAGATGTAGCCAACACAAGGCCAGCCAAGAAATTTCGCATCTCACGCTTCCCAACGAATGTCAGTGTGGTCATTTTTCAGACACTTTAGCACGACGCACCCATAGCTCAAAGTATTCAAAATTGCCGTTAACCCACAAAAAAAGGCCCCGTCACCGAGGCCCTTTCAAATTCCGTAGCATCAAACCCTACAACCCGAGCTGCTCGCTCAAAACCTTTAGATCATTCACCTGTTTCGCCGCCGCCGCGATGGTTTCATCATGGGCGGCTTCCAGTGCTTCCTCAGCCGTGGCCAATGACGCTGCCAGCAGGTCGGCAGTTACGTCTGCCTTCAGCACCGCTTGTTCGGCCAAAACGCTTGCGCCTTCGGGGGAGATTTCAGCAAAGCCGCCGGTTACCAGATATTCGGTCACGTCCGAACCCGTGGTCACGGTTACAAAACCGGGGCGCAGGGTGGTTAGGAACGGGGCATGGTCAGGAAGCGCCACGATGTCGCCTTCCGAACCCGGAATGGAAACCGAATCCACGGTATCCGAGGCCAGTTTGGCTTCGGGCGATACCAGATCAAATTGCATAGTTTGCGCCATCAAAGCCCCCTTATGCAGCCGCCGCGGCTAGTTTTGCAGCCTTGGCGATCACGTCATTGATGCCGCCAACCATATAGAAGGCTGCTTCGGGCAGGTGATCGAACTCACCGGCTACAACGCGTTTGAAGCTGTCGATGGTTTCGTCGAGCGGCACCTGTATGCCATCCGAACCTGTGAACACTTTGGCCACGTCAAACGGTTGGCTCAGGAAACGCTGGATTTTACGTGCGCGGGTCACGGTCAGTTTGTCTTCTTCTGACAGCTCGTCCATGCCCAGAATCGCAATAATATCTTGCAGCGATTTATAGCGTTGCAAAATGCCCTGAACGTCACGGGCAACGCCGTAATGCTCATCCCCAACCACCAACGGGTCAAGAATACGCGAAGTTGAGGCCAGCGGATCCACAGCCGGATAAATACCCAGTTCTGAAATCGCACGGTCAAGAACCGTCGTCGCGTCAAGGTGCGCAAAAGATGTCGCTGGCGCGGGGTCGGTAAGGTCATCCGCAGGCACATAAATCGCTTGCACAGACGTGATTGAGCCAGCTTTGGTGGAGGTAATGCGTTCCTGCATCGCGCCCATATCGGTGGCCAGTGTTGGCTGGTAACCAACCGCGGATGGAATACGCCCCAGCAGCGCGGAAACTTCGGAACCGGCTTGAGTAAAGCGGAAGATGTTATCCACAAAGAACAACACGTCAGCGCCGGTTTCGTCGCGGAATTGTTCTGCCAGTGTCAGGCCAGACAGCGCGACACGCATACGCGCACCCGGAGGTTCGTTCATTTGGCCGTAGACCAGTGCGATTTTGCTTTCTTCGAGATTGTCAGGGACAATCACGCCGGACTCGATCATCTCATGATACAGGTCATTGCCTTCGCGGGTGCGTTCACCCACGCCGGCAAATACCGACACGCCCGAGTGCACTTTGGCGATATTATTAATCAATTCCATAATCAGAACGGTTTTGCCAACACCGGCACCACCGAACAGGCCTATTTTGCCGCCTTTGGTATAGGGGGCCAGCAGGTCAACAACTTTGATGCCGGTTTCAAGCAGTTCGGATTCGGTGGATTGCTCAGAAAATTCCGGCGCGTCACCGTGAATGGAGCGGCGATCTTTGGTTTCGATCGGGCCTTTTTCGTCAACCGCTTCGCCAATCACATTCATGATGCGGCCAAGGGTGGCGGTGCCAACCGGAACGGTGATGGTTGAACCAGTGTCGGAAACTTTCGCGCCGCGAACCATGCCTTCGGTTGCGTCCATTGCAACAGTGCGAACCGTATTTTCGCCGAGGTGCTGGGCAACCTCCAACACAACACGGTTGCCGTTATTGTC
>QIGK01000118.1 GCA_003228875.1 Rhodobacterales bacterium | reverse complement strand
AAGCCGAAGCCGAAGCCGAAGCCGAAGCCGAAGCCGAAGCCGAAGCCGAAGCCGAAGCCGAAGCCGAAGAAATGGATGATCTTGATGACATTGCCGCGCAAGATCAAACCGACCCTTTTGCCGATATTTCTTTGGGTGACACGGCAGAACCAGACAACAATCTTGAGCAGCCGGAAACCGATACCGAGACTGAACTTGAAATTGAGTCAGATTCGCCTGATTTTGACAAAGATGTATTCCCCATAGCCACCCCACATTGGAGCGAGGCCGGTTCCCATCCAAAAACACCGGATACAGACAATGACACCATCGCCGCCGAATTCATTCCGCCTTCTAAAATTGCGCCGTCTAACCCATTTTCTGCTGACCCAGACGCCTTAAATCCTATTGAGGACGACGATAAAGCCAGTGAAACCTATCCTTGGGAAACCGCCAGTGACGATGAACCGGAAACACAAAATCAATCAAACAATGCCCAAGCCGATGAAACGCCGTTTGACTATGTTGAGGAAAAACCGGCAACGACTCCAACGGATAGCGGGTTCTCTTGGGATGTGCATCCCGACGACAACGCAGATGGCAGTGACGCCAAGCTGACCTCTGACACCATCGCAACGCCCGACCCGATCTCCGAAACCCATAGCGTTGACGAAGTCGCCTTTCGCGAAATCAACCCACCGGAACCAGAGCCGGTCGCCAAGCCTACGCCTGTCAAAGATACTCAATCGGGCTTAATTCCTTTTGACGCCCCGAGTGAAGAACCCCAACATCCGATTATTCTGGATGATGTTCGACAGTCACGGGCTGAACAAAGCCTGCCAGAAAGCCAATCTTTTGCGGCAGCGATTCAAGGGGCAAAAGACAGCCTTCAACAAAGCAAGTCCGAACTTAAAAGCAAGGAAGAATTGGCACCGGCGACCCCACCTGAAAAACCTGTTGAGCAATCAACCAAGCCAAGCAATGATGATGATGATGACATCAAGGCGCTAATCCGCGCCACCCAAGCCGAAACTCAGGCCGAAGCGCACAAAAAGCCCAAAAAGGTCAGTCGCTGGCGCCGTAATCCGGATTCAAAAACTGCACAAGCAAATATTGAAACCGGCCCGAAATCCACGCGCGATATATTAAATAGCACAACCGACAATCCGAATTCCAATAATTCAGGGCGCGGTAATTCCAGCCGCCGGCTTGGGTTCTATTTTGTTTTGATGCTGTTTACCATCGCCGCGCTGGCCTATGTGTTTAGCACACCGATCATCGAAATTGTGCCCGCCTCGAAGCCGTTTCTTGACCCGTTTGTCAGTTGGATAGATCAAATGCGAGTGATAGTCCAAACTCAATTGGGCGGTATAACCGACCTGTTTTAGGGATTAATTTAACGGCTATTTGGCAGTTTTCATAGTCTCGATCAAATAAATCTCTCGCAGCCGTTTGGTGGTTTGACCGGGGGTTCCGTCGCCAATTTTAACGCCGTCAATTTCGACCACAGGGCAAACAAATGCTGATGCCGAAGTGAAAAATGCTTCGGCAGCGTCTTTGACTTCTTCAACTGTAAAAGGCCGTTCCTCAATTTTTATCTGGGCCTCATTTGCACATTGCAATACCGCCGCGCGGGTGATGCCGTGCAAAATATCGTTGGAAAGATTTCGGGTAACAATGGTGCCGTCTTTTTTGACGATATAGGCATTGTTTGAGGTGCCCTCGGTCACAAACCCGTCCTCAACAAGCCATGCATCATCAGCCCCAGCCGCCTTTGCGGCCATTTTACCAAGGCTTGGTGCCAGCAATTGCACGGTCTTAATATCGCGGCGATGCCAGCGAATATCAGGGATCGAAATGACCTTGATGCCGTTTTCAACCATCGGGCTGTTTAGAATATTTTTGGCTTGGGTAAACAAAACCAAGGTTGGCTTCACCCCGACTGGAAAGGCAAAATCACGGTCAGCCGCGCCGCGCGTTACCTGCAAATAAATCAAGCCTTCAGCCAGATCATTACGCGCCACCAACTCGTGGTGAATGGTTTCAAGTTCTTCCATGGTGCAAGGCGTATCCATCTGCAATTCGCGCAAGGAACGCTGCAAACGTTCAACATGGCCGTCAAAGGCCAGTATTTTGCCATCAATCACCGAAGTGACCTCATAAACCCCGTCCGCAAACAAAAAACCGCGATCAAAAATGGATATGGTGGCGTTTTCTTCGGGCAGGTATTCCCCGTTGACATATACGATGCGGCTCATGGCATTCCCTTTTGGTGATTGCCATTCGGGTATACGATTTTAGCGCAACAAAGCAACCGGCGCGTTTTGATCCACCGCAAAATCCTTGGCTGGTCCATCGGTCACATCAGTGCGGCGCTTGAATTCATAGCGCATAATATCGCCCTCAGGCTCTGAATGGATGATCAGGCATTGGGCCAAATGCCGCCCGCCATCAAAAAGGTTAACCAATCCGCGCAAATGCGGGGCAGCATCTGATTCCATCTCAAACCCGTCACTTTTCAACGAAAGCACCGGGTAAATTTCCTCCCCGACATGCACGCGAAGGCGGTTTTTTTTGCGCAGGGCCATTTTGCGGGCGCGCTTGATACCGTCTAATATTTCTTTTGACAAATGCGCGTCCATAAAAGCCCTCCGATACCCGTTCGATTTACTGGTTAACCATGAACAATTGGTTCACGACTCATGTAAGTATAGCCGCTGGTGTTTTACAATCCAGCGCACAAATAAAAATTTGTTATTGTCGGCACGGTTTTGCTGCTCGGGCTTGCAACGGGCCGGGCTTGGCGTATTAAGATTCCAATGCCAAAAGGGGGCGCTGTGAATAATTTGGAAATACTGGTTTTGGCGCTGGCGCTGGATGCCGCAATTGGCGAACCTGCGCAGCTGTGGCGGCGCGTCCCGCATCCGGTAAAACTGATGGGCGACGCGATTAAATTTCTGGACGGGCGTTTTAACAACAACACACGCGGCAATGGAGTTGGCGTTATTCTGGTGTTGGTTCTCGGGGCTGCCGCGCTGGGGTTTTTCATTCAAATCCTGCCGGATTTTGGCCTGTTGGAAATTCTTGTTACCGCTGTGCTTATCGCCCAGCGTTCCTTGACAGGGCATGTCACCAATGTTGCCACCGGGCTGGATCAAAATCTGGATCAGGGCAAAGCCGCCGTAGCTAGGATTGTCGGGCGCGATACAAGCGAAATGGATGAAACCGCCGTGGCGCGCGGTGCCATTGAAAGCGCTGCTGAGAATTTTTCTGACGGGGTGATTGCCCCCGCATTCTGGTTTTTGCTGCTCGGGTTGCCCGGCATTCTGGCCTATAAAATGATCAATACAGCCGATAGCATGATCGGCTATCGGTCTGAAAAATACCGGCAATTCGGCTGGGCGGCGGCGCGGCTGGATGATCTGGTTAACCTTGTTCCGGCGCGGATATCGGCGTTGCTGATTTGTGCGGCCACCCAATCGCGCAAAGCATGGGAGATTATGCAGCAAGACGCAAAACAACACCGTTCCCCCAATGCGGGCTGGCCGGAATCGGCCATGGCGGGGGCGCTGGGTATTTCGCTGGCGGGGCCAAGGTCATATGACGGGAAAACCAGCGATGATTTGTTTGTAAACCACTATGGCAGGCGGGTTTTGAACGCGGATGATATTCGCGAAGCGGTTAGTATTTTATGGCGCGCATGGG
>QIGK01000106.1 GCA_003228875.1 Rhodobacterales bacterium | reverse complement strand
GACAGGTCAAGTATCTGCTCACGCAGCAGTTTTAAGCGCCGCGGGTCCACCCCTGCGGCCTCGTAATATTCATCAACCAACCCTTCCAAATCCCTTAGCGGACCATAGGTCTCAGCCCGGGTCAGGGGCGGGGTCAGGTGGTCAATAATTACTGCTTGTATGCGGCGCTTGGCCTGGGTTCCCTCACCGGGGTCATTAACGATAAACGGGTAAAAATGCGGGGTGGGGCCAAATGCCGCCTCGGGGAAACATTCATCAGACAAGGCCAGCGCTTTGCCCGGCAGCCATTCCAGATTGCCGTGTTTGCCCATATGCACGATGGCATTAGCGCGGAATTGATGCCGCAGCCAGAAATAGAAGGCAAAATAGTTATGCGGCGGCACAAGGTCAGGCGAATGGTAACTGTCGGTGGGGTTAATATTATAGCCACGCGCCGGTTGCACGCCGATGATGATATTTTCAAAATTCAGGATCGACAGGGCAAAGCCATCATCGCTGAAAAACGGGTCACTTTCCGGCTTGCCCCAGCGTTCTTCGACACGGCGGCGAACCTCGGCTGGTAACGCGCCATAACTTTGTTGATAATCCTCAAGCGTCAGCCGTTCACCGCCGCTTCGTTTCGTGCGATCGGTCAGCCAATTGGTTGGGCCAGCCAGAATACGGTCCATCAGATCTGCGGAATCTTTGGGCAGGTTTTGCGTGGTATAGCCGTCAGCTTTTAGCGCCTCAAGCACCCAGACAGTCGCCGCCGGAGTATCCAGCCCAACGCCATTGGCCAAGCGCCCGTCTTTGTTCGGGTAATTCGCCAGCACCAGCGCAACCTTGCGATCTTTGGTTGGGGTTTGTGCCAGTTTTGCCCAGTTTGCCGCCAGTTTGGCAACAAAGGAAATCCGCTCACCATGCGCGCGATAGGCTGAGATCAGGCATTCGGTCGCCTCGTCAAAATACGCCTCGCCCTTAAAGCTGACGGCACGGGTTAATATACGCCCGTCGATTTCCGGCAGGCTGACATTCATGGCAATATCGCGGGCTGACAGGCCGGTAGTGCCGGATGCCCAAGCTTCCTCGGTTCCCGCCGCAAACACAATCTGAAACACGGGCGCGCCGGTGGCATCCAGCGGCGTTGGCTGATGGCCATCTGCCCCGGATTGGGGCGAGCTAACCGCAAAGCTGGTGCCGTTCAGCACTACATTCGGTTCTGCCTGTGCAAATATCTGCGCCACAGTTGCGGCTGAAACTGCGTCTTTAAGCGAGGCCACAAAAATCGGCAGCGGGTTCATGCCTTGCGCGATCAGCGCCTTGATCATGCGGTTGATCGGGTGCAGCCCCGCGCCCTGCACAAGGGCGCGGTAAAACACCAGTGCCACCACCGTCTGGTTGGATTTCCAAAATGCATCGCGAAGGGTTTCCAGCGAAGCGGCTTCGATTCCCGGCGCATAAATCCCTGCCCGAAGCAGGGTTTTGCTGGCTTCGGGTTTTTCCGAACCCTCCAGCATTGTCGCGGCGTAACGCAGAAAATTAGCACAATTTTCTGGCCCGGCCTCGATCAGATAAGACCAGAGCGCGTCATAATCCTGATCCGAAACGGTCGAGAACGCCCTCAGCCCCGCATCGGGTTTGTCATCGCCGGGCAGGGCCACGAGCAACACGCCCGCCGCGCGCAGACGAATGGAAAACTGTTCCAGCCCATAAGGCCAATAAGCCTCACCGCCCAGTATCCGCACAATCACCAGCTTGGATTTGCACGCCGTATCGTCCAGATATTTATCAATCGTAAAAGCGTGGGAAAGATTACCAATATTAGCCAGCCGCAGGCTGCGCGGGCCATCAGCCATATCCCCAAACGCCGCTGAAAGCCCGGCAATCTCGGTATCGGCCGCGGAAATAACAATCACGTCTGCTGGCGATTGCCCCAGATCAACCGGTTCTGACCCGTCGGTAATTTCTCCCGCCTGAACCTGAAGCAAATGCATCAGCTTAGCCTTTTTTCCATAAATACACTGCTGGCATCAGCGGTATAATCGCCAAATGCCGCGATGCGGGTGTAACCCAGTTTTTCATAAAAAGACACGGCAGCATCCAGTTTTTCTGTGGTTTCCAACCGGATAATTCCTGAGACGGCACGCTTTTCAAGCGCAGCCATCAATTGTAATGCAACTCCAGAACCTCGCGCGGTATCGCTTACATACAAGCGTTTGATCTCAGCATAATTCCCGCAATCAACCAGTGCAACACAGCCAACCGGCGCGCCGTCCAGATGTGCAATAAAAAAATCGGTTTTATCATTGGCAAGTTCTTCTGCTGAAAAAGTATAACACTCATCCACGCTAAACAGGCTGCGCATCAAGCGTTCAGACTGGTCAATCAGCGCGCGGGATTCTGGCGCAAGGGCGGAGGTTAGCGCAATGCTGATCACCCCAAAAGCGCCTTTTCGATGCCTGCACGGTCCAGCCCTGCCTCGCCAATCACCACCAAGTTACACGTGCCTTTTTCATCAGCGGTCAGAGGCCGGTCAAAATAGACCTCGACCCGAGGGCCAACCGCCTGAATAACCAGCCGCATGGGTTTGGTGCCAACTTGGGCAAAACCTTTTAGGCGTAACACATTGAAATCGCGCATAACATTCGAGACCCGCCTAGCAAACGCATCCGCATCCGCATCAGCAATCACGCCGCGCGACACCTGAAATGTCTCAAACTCGTCATGGCCGTGAGAATGTTCATGGTCATCATCATGGTGGTGATGATGCACCTCGTGACGCACATCCATGCTTTCCTCGGAACCAATGCCCTGTCCAAGCAACACATCAACTGGCACCGCGCCCATTTCAGTACGGATCACCTGCACCGCGTCGCGCGCGCCAGCCCGCAGGCTGGCGTTAAGGGAATCCGCCTGAGCTTTGCTCAGAAGGTCCGCTTTGTTGATCACGATCAGGTCGGCACAGGCCAGTTGATCTTCGAACAATTCCGAAAGCGGCGTTTCGTGGTCAAGCGCATCATCCCCCTTGCGCTGCAGGTCAATCGCAGCCTCGTTATGGGCAAAACGGCCCTCGGACATAGCCGCGCCATCAACCACGGTTACCACCCCGTCAACGGTTACACGGCTGCGAATTTCCGGCCAGTTAAACGCCCTAACAAGCGGTTGCGGCAGGGCCAGACCCGAAGTTTCAATGACGATATGATCGGGCGGATTATCCTTGGCCAACAGCATTTCAATGGTCGGCACAAAATCCTCGGCCACGGTGCAACAAATACAACCGTTGGACAGCTCTACCACGTCTTCATCCGCGCAGCCCTCAATACCGCAACCTTTCAGCAATTCACCATCAACGCCCAGATCACCAAATTCGTTGATGATCAGGGCAATGCGTTTGCCGCCCGCGTTTTGCAGCATGTGCCGGATCATGGTGGTTTTGCCAGCACCAAGAAAGCCGGTAATTACGGTGGCGGGGATTTTTGTGGCCATTTTTTCACTCCATATTTTGAGACTATAGACCTTAAAAAATAGGTGACTGTCTAGGGGCTTATTTAATTTCGTTGTTTCATTCAAATTACTTGAGAAGATGACTTGTTTAACACTACAATCAACCATCAATTGTAAGCGGGAAGACACAATTCAAATGGTAATCCCCCCAAAAATTAGCGATCATGGATTCAATGGGTCACTGCAACACACCATGTATATCTAATTTTTTGGAGGATAGGGT
>QIGK01000008.1 GCA_003228875.1 Rhodobacterales bacterium | reverse complement strand
TCATCTTCACTCCTTGAAGCTTACGATGAGACAGAAACCCTCCCTTATTCAATACCGCAAATCTGTTCCATAGGTGCTGACGTCAGACAGCAAAGGTTATATTTTTGGCAACTGTCATCGTTGGGTAAAGCGCATAAGACTGGAACACCATGGCAATGTCGCGGTCTTTAGGGGAAACGCCCATCATATTGCGACCGCCAATATTGATGCCGCCAGAGGTAATTTTTTCCAGTCCGGCAATGCAGTTTAGCAAGGTTGATTTGCCACAGCCCGACGGGCCGACCAACACCAAAAACTCGCCTTTTTCTATTAGAACATTGATGTCCTTCAAAACTTCGGTTGTGCCGTAATTTTTGTAAAGATCGTTGATCGTTAAAATTGGATTTGCCATGATATTAGCCCTTTACCAGACCAGCGGTCAGCCCGCGAATAAAATATTTTCCTGCCACCACATAAACCAATAGGGTTGGTAGTGCCGCGATAATGGCCGCAGCCATATCAACGTTGTATTCCTTAACACCGGTGGTCGAGTTGACGATGTTGTTAAGCGCAACCGTGATTGGTTGGGTGCCTGCCTGACTGAACGATACACCAAACAGAAAGCCGTTCCATATCTGGGTGAATTGCCAAATTACAGTTACCACAACAATGGGCGCGGATAGGGGCACAAAGATACTCCAGAAAATGCGGAAGAACCCAGCCCCGTCGATTAAGGCTGCTTTGACCAATTCAGTCGGGATAGAAATATAATAATTTCGGAAAAACAGCGTGGTAAATCCGATGCCGTAAATCACATGCACAAATATCAACCCGACAATACTGCCGGCAATACCCATTTTGCCCAGCAGAATTGCCATCGGCAGGATCACCACCTGAAAAGGCACAAAACAGCCAAAAAGCATCAGTGCAAATATCAGATTTGAGCCTTTAAATCGCCACTGGCTGATCACATAACCATTAAAGGCCCCAAAGATCGTCGAGATGGTAACAGCAGGAACCGCGATCAACACGGAATTCCAGAAATAGGGCCGTAAACCTTCGCATTGAACGCCGGACCACGCGGTCTTCCATGCTGAAAAATCGAACTCTTTGGGGATGCCAAGCAAAGATCCGGTGCGGATTTCATCCAGACTTTTTAAAGATGTCACAACCATGACAAAAAGCAGCATCAAGTAATAGAGCGCAAACAACACCAACATCGCATAAAGCCCAACCCGTAAGGGCCGCGTTGATTGAGGATGTTGAACTTCGCACTAAATTGGAGCGTGACATTGACCAGATCACTGCGATGATCGAAAGCGTTCTGGCTTATACGCGAAACGAGATGAACATCGAAGAACCCCGCCGTGTATCGTTGCTTAGCCTCGTGCAATCGGTTGTCGATGATTATGCAGACGTCGGAGCGCCGGTCACCCTTGCGCCGTTGAAAGACCTGTCAATCACCCGGCCCGGAACGATTTTCAGGTCTGGTTCTGAAAAATCTAGTGTAAATCTGGCAAATCAGAATCGATTGTTATGCTCGTGCCGTCCCAATACCATTCGCCGCGCTTTATCCAATCTGATAGACAACGCTGTCAAATACGGGAAATCTGCCGAAATTTCGTTGCAGGCAAATTCCGAATTAATTCGAATATTTGTGCAGGATGCGGGCAGTGCCACCGCGGATTACGATTTTGAAAAAATGATCGAACCTTTCAAACGCGGCAGCAATGCCACCTATAAAGACGGCATTGGCTTGGGCCTGACCATCGTTTCAAATATCGCCCTCAGCCATGGTGGACATTTATCCTTTGAAACAAATACCCAAGGCACTTGCGCAACACTGACATTACCGCGCTGATTATCATCCAGCTTGCAATTAGAGAGGCGCCACCGGTGCCCCGATAACGCCTCCATTTAGATGTAAATCCACCTTACTAATTCACGGGCAAACAGGCCACCAAAGCGCAGGGGTGGCCGCCACCTTACCCAGACCAGAGTTCCGTATCAGGGTAAAACTGCGACCAAGCAAACCAGAACGCCTGATGGCTGCCCAGATCAGATCCATCAACATCAACAGCTTTTACGCCACCCGCGGCAAGTTCCAGACGTATATTTTCAAAAGCGATCTCCTCACCGTTTTGCAAAGCCAGAAACGCAGTGCCTCGTGGGAACGCCACCGGCTTGCCGGATACTGTGATAACGCCAATCACCTCTTCCTGAACCGGTAACCGCGGGTCGACATCGCCAATCGGAAATATCGGACCATCGGCATCGCGATTATTGGAAAAATCAAAATCACGGCCAAGCGCCAGCGATTCGACCAGAACGGTTGTTTCAGGGAAAGCATCCTTCCAATCGCCCCAACGGGTGGTAATCACAGTGGCTTGCTCAAGTTGCAGGTTTTTTGCCGCAAGCGGCCCTGTTACGGCGTCGCCTAGGAACGTATCAAACACTGAAAAGGTAACAACATCATACATCACTTTATTGGACCGAATTAACAGGCCCGATGTGCGCAATATCGGCCGCTCAATTCCTGCCGGCAATTGATCGGTGAAATAGGCCTGCATTGCACCACACAATGTGCAATAGGGAATGCCTAGGTCTCTGCCACCTAATGTATCGTTCACCATCTCACGCACTTCCATAATGCGACGCGGATAGGCACGGGCCTCGCCGTTTATCTCAATACCAAAAACGATGTCGTCATCCTTCAGCCATGTAGCATCTGCTGCGCTGCTGACTTCGGGGTTGTCTGCTGCGGGGATGCAATTGCAGGTTACGTCAGTCATATTGTAAAGGCGATCATCAATAAGCACACCGCCCCATGAAACATGCCGCCAGTCGATGTCCCCCTCAACAAAAATCCTGTCCCAGCCGGGCACAAAATTTGTAAAGATGGCGCGTTTTGCCTGCAAATAGTTCGGGGGGGCCGGAATATCCCATGCAATGAGATGGTCGGTTATGATACCCCAGTTATCTAGATTTTGCAAATCTTTGCCCAGCAGCTCAGAGGCAGCACCGCCAAGCGTCCCGTTCAGCTCCCGGCTACGGATGAACCGCATTAAATCACTGACAATCCATACCAGCCGAGGGTCATTTGATTGCGCGATAACATCAAGCGCCGCTATCTGGTCAGGTCCCCAAGTAGATTGCTCGATGCTGTCAACAAAAGCAATTTGCACTGCGGATTGCAAAGCCTCGGATAGCGCGCCTGTCGGCACTTCGGGTGGCGCTCCAAATTGCTCCAACACATAATTCGGTAGCGGACCTGCTTCTTGAGCCTGCAAAGCACCGAAGCCGAAAAAAGAAAGCGAAGCCAATGTCGCAATTAAAAAATTGCGGGGTCGGGAGCCAATTATAAATGCCATCAAAGTGCCTTTCAAACGCCTGTTTCATTATCAAACGCACAAGCCAAAAACACCGATGCGAGCCGCGGCGCAAGGTTCAGACAGACCCATACCAAAGAAATATCTGGCGCACCACACCTCAACCCATACAACCTCCACCCACAGCATGGCCAATCACAAATGCATCAATATTTGGTGTAGTTTGGTTGCCGGGTGACTGAGTAATGTGGGGAATTTGCAGGATTATAAGTCAGGCGTTTGTTAACTGTGCCAACAATCCTGTTAGGTCGGTTTTTAATTTGATAAGTTTTAATAGCAAGAATCGTTGGTGCAGCTTGTTCGTCGTCAGAGTATTTGGCACAGATTAGGCTTTAGAATAAGAGAGTATCTGCCTCATCAGTTGGGTTATCTTAAGCGGCGGCTTTG
>QIGK01000140.1 GCA_003228875.1 Rhodobacterales bacterium | reverse complement strand
TTTTTCAAACGCGACCGGCCGGGGGCATTTTAGAGTCAGGCCACAGCTTTGATCATTGCAGCACTGCTTGCCAATAACGTTCCGCCACGTCTTGCAAATGCGTGTCCATAGCACTGGCAGCAGCTTCGGGATCTCGGGCTTTAATCGCCTCATAAATAGCATTATGGTGTCCGACGATTTCTTCGAATGTTGTGCCGGTATCCGATGATTTTACCCGCTGATCGCGAAGCCAGCTGGCAAGTGCGGTGTTCAAACCTTCAAAAATTGGATTTTTCGAAATCTTTGTAATGGCAAGATGAAAAGCCACGTCGGTCTCGACAAATTTTTCCAGATCATTTGCTGAACGGTTTGCTTCTAAGGCCTTGGCCAGATTGGTTATGTCTTGGTCGTTAGCCCGCAGCGCAGCTTGGCGCGCCAAGCCAATTTCCAGCAATGCTCGCGCGTCTTGCATTTCGCGCAAACCTTCGGGGCGGTTCAAATAATGGCGCACCGACCCTGACAGTTCAGCAAAAATACCATCGGCGGTTGGCACTGACACACGCGGCACCGCGCCGGGGCGAGAGGTCAGCAATCCTTGACGTTGCAAGGCAAATAACGCCTCGCGCACGCTGGAACGCCCAGCGTCAAATTCTTCCATGATCTGGCGTTCTGCTGGCAACCGGTCGCCGGGTTTCAGCTTGCCGGATAACACTAGCAATTCTAGATGCTCCGCAATTTCTTGATATTTTTTTCGTGCCATTAATTCTTGTCTCCATACGCTGCCCCGCCAAGGCACGACTATTGTTGAAATCGTCCCTGATTTCCAGCTATTTTCTTAATTTCAGGTTACAGTGCTTGATCTCTTTTGGGAAGACATGTAAACCAGTCAGACCAAATGACAGGATAAATATCGTAAATGCCTAAGCTTGCGGCAAATATTTCCACTTTATTTCTCGAACTTCCGCTTGAAGATCGCCTTGCTGCTGCCTTGAATGCAGGATTTAGAGGCGTTGAAATGCGGTTCCTTGATTCGGGCCCGTCACCGGAGTTTCTTTCAGAATTAAAATCAACCGGGCTTGAAATGGTGATGTTTAATGCCAGCCCCGGCGATCTGAGCCAAGGGGAGCTTGGGCTTGCTGCGATTCCCGGTCAGTTGGAAAGATTCAAAACTGCGATGTTGGTTGATTTTGCCAATGCGGAAAAGCTTGGCGCGCGGAAAATCCATGTCATGGCCGGAAAAAGCGATCAAAACCTGTCGGTCCAACAGCAGTTTGACGCGGCTGTAACAGCTTATGGCTGGGCAGCAGAGCAAGCAGCAGAACGCGGTATTACCCTGCTGATCGAACCGCTGGCACCAGCGGCAATCAGTGGTTATTTTGTTGATTCTCTGGAGCGCGCGGTTGATCTGGTAACCGCGGTTGGATCATCAAATTTTAAGATACTTTTTGATTATTTCCACATGCAGCTTGCGGGCGGTGACATTACCGCTCGCTTTAAGGCTGCCAGCCCGTTGATCGGCCATGTGCAATTTGCCAGCGCCCCGTCGCGCAATGAACCTGACAGCGGTGAGCTGTGCGTTGAGTTCATTCTGGACGAACTTGACCGCAGCGGTTATTCCGGCTGGGTGGGCTGCGAATACACCCCAAGAACCACCACGCTAGACGGATTACACTGGGCCAAAAACTGGCTGCATGGCAAGCCGGTTTCGATCGCAACACCTGCAACCACTTCTGCGGTAAGTGCGGCTGAACCACACGGCGTTTTACTGGGGCGTATTTGGGATCCGGCTGTCGCTGGACCTTGCGTAGTAACAGTGCGTGATGGTGTGGTGTTTGACATAACGTCAGCCAAAGCACCTTTGGTGCGTGATATTTGTGAAATGGATGACCCAGCGGGATATGTGCGTGCCGCCAAGGGCCGTGAAATTATCGCATACGGAGCGCTACTCTCGGCTGACCCCGGCAATCCCGACCAGCCGCATCTTTTGGCACCACCCGATTTGCAGGCCATCAAAGCCTGCGGCGTGACCTTTGCCAAATCTATGGTGGAACGGGTGATCGAAGAACAAGCCGCTGGCGATCCGGCCAAAGCAGAAGAAATCCGCAAACGTGTGCAAACGGTTGTTGGTGATAGCCTGCGGGACCTGCGCGCTGGTTCACCCGAGGCTATGCAGGTGAAAGCCGCCCTAATTGGCGAAGGTTTATGGAGCCAATATCTTGAAGTTGGCATCGGACCGGACGCAGAAGTATTTTCCAAAGCACAAGTGCTTTCATCGGTTGGTCACGGTGCCAAGGTTGGGTTGCATCCCTCTTCAAGCTGGAACAATCCAGAACCCGAAGTGGTGCTGGCGGTTTCGTCAACGGGCCGCATTGTCGGCGCATGTCTTGGCAATGACGTGAATCTGCGTGACATTGAGGGGCGCTCTGCGCTACTGCTTTCCAAAGCCAAAGACAACAATGCCTCTTGCGCTATTGGCCCGTTCATCCGGTTGCTGGATCAGGATTTCACCTTGGATGATCTGCGCAAGGCTGAGCTAAGCCTGCATATTGAAGGCCCTGAAGGTTATGTGCTGGAAGGTCATTCTTCCATGACCGGTATCAGCCGCGACCCCGAAGATCTAGTTTCGCAGGTCATTGGCCGTCATCACCAGTATCCCGACGGTATTATGTTGTTTTTAGGCACCGCATTTGCCCCAACAAAAGATCGCGACGTGCCGGGTGAAGGGTTTACCCATAAATGTGGTGATGTGGTGCGCATTGCCAGCGACGGGTTAGGCGAGTTGCAAAACACCGTTGATCTGTCAACCAACTGTCCGGAATGGACATTTGGCACCCGTGAATTAATGAAAAACTTGGCCCGACGCGGCCTGATCTGAAAAGGAATAAACATGTTGCATGGCAAACACCTGATTGCAGGCGAATGGGTAGCAAGCGCGCAAAAATTTACCAATATGCCGGTCACAGGCGCAGCGGACAGCTTTGCTGTGGGCCTGCCGGAACATATTGATCGCGCCGCTGAAGCCGCTGAGGCCGCTTTTGCCAGCTATTCAGCCCTGCCGCGATCAAAGCATGCTGCCTTTTTGCGCCAAATCGCTGAGGAAATTGACGCGCGCGGTGCTGAAATAACTGTCATTGGCAGTCGTGAAACCGGCCTGCCAACCGCAAGGCTGGAAGGTGAACGCGGCCGCACCGTTGGTCAGTTGCGCCTGTTTGCAGACCATATCGAAGCCGGAGATTTTCTGGACCGCCGCCATGACAGCGCGCTGCCAGATCGCACGCCACTGCCGCGCCCTGATTTGCGCATGATGCAACGGCCTATTGGTCCGGTGGCGGTTTTTGGTGCTTCAAACTTCCCATTGGCCTTTTCAACAGCGGGCGGCGATACCGCATCCGCTCTTGCTGCCGGTTGTCCGGTGGTGGTTAAAGGCCATTCAGCCCATCCCGGCACCAGCGAAATTGTCGCGCAAGCCATAGATGCAGCAATCAAATCCTGTGATGTTCACCCCGGCGTTTTTTCCCTGATTCAAGGCGGCACCCGCGCCGCTGGCCAGCGTCTGGTCCAGCATCCGTTAATCCGTGCCGTCGGCTTTACCGGATCACTTTGGGGAGGCAAGGCTTTGTTTGATCTATGTGCTACACGGCCAGAACCGATCCCGTTTTTTGGAGAACTTGGCAGCATTAACCCGATGTTCCTGATGCCTAGCGCGGTTGCCGCGCGTGGCGACGCCATTGCCAATGGCTGGGCCGGGTCTTTGACCATGGGTGCCGGACAGTTCTGCACCAATCCAGGTGTCGCGGTTGTTATTGACGGGGCCGAGGCAGA
>QIGK01000131.1 GCA_003228875.1 Rhodobacterales bacterium | reverse complement strand
GGTTGATTTGCCCACATTCGGCATGCCCACAATTCCGGTCTTAAAGCCCATATCGGCCCCCTTAAATAAACAGGTTTGGCAGGCTTCTAGGGTGATGGGCCAAAAGGATCAAGGCTTGCAGCGATTCCAGCATTGATAAGACCATTGATTCCGGCACGATTTTCCCGCAAACCTGCCTGATATACTGGAGCCTTGATCATGACACGCATCGCCAACAAATTCGCCAGCCTCAAAGCCGAGGGAAAATCGGCTTTTGTTTCTTATCTGATGGCCGGAGACCCTGACTATGATACCAGCCTAGAGATCGTGCGCGGATTGCCCGCCGCAGGGGTGGATATTATAGAGCTTGGCATGCAATTCACAGACCCAATGGCGGACGGCCCCGCCATTCAACTGGCTGGGCAACGGGCATTAAAGGCAGGGATGAACCTGAAACGCACATTGCAGTTTGTCGCTGATTTTCGCACAATCGACGATACAACCCCGATTGTGCTGATGGGCTATTATAACCCGATCCATTCCATGGGGGTTGATACGTTTCTCACGGCAGCCAAATCGGCGGGTGTTGATGGTTTGATCGTGGTTGATTTACCCCCCGAAGAAGACGCGGAGCTGTGCATTCCGGCAATGGCAATGGGCATTGATTTCATCCGCCTGACCACGCCAACCACCAATGACAAACGCCTCCCGAAAGTTATGCAAAACACTTCGGGCTTTATTTATTATGTGTCGATCAATGGCATCACCGGCGCGGCTGAGGCCAGCGCAGCAATTGTCGCCCCCGAGGTTATCCGAATCAAAGCCAGCAGCGATCTGCCGATCTGTGTGGGGTTTGGGATCAAAACCCCCAATACGGCGCATGAAATCGCAGGTGTTGCAGATGGAGCCGTGGTGGGGTCTGCAATTGTGGAACGCATCGCGGCTGGCGAAACACCTGCCCAAGTTCTGGGGTTTGTGGCCGAATTGGCCAACGGCGCCCACAGTGCTTAGGAAAAGCATAACGGCTATTTGCTTTTGCATTTGGGCCACAGTCAGCACCGCCCAATCTGTGTTCCCGTCTGGCTATGATGGGCTTTGGTCAGGCAATGGTGTTCAATTCAATGGTCGGAACTGGGATATTGATTTGGAGCTAAATCTGGATCACGCCTTGGTTTTATACCCGAGTTTTGGCTGTGGCGGTCGCTGGGATTATGTCGCGCAAGGGCCACAAAACCTTACGGCAATCGAAACTCTAAGTCTGGGGATGGATCGTTGCATCAATGGGCTGGAAATTAGGCTTTGCGCGCGCGACGAAACAACGATTATTGGTTTATGGTATAATTTTAGCACCAACCCTTTTGCCGCTGCTGTGCTTTTTTCAGCGTCATCTGAACCCGATGCACCCTTAGCCCAGCCCACTGTTGACTCGCTTGCAGCAGAATGCAGCCAAAGCGCAGATTGGCTTGACTCTTGAAGCTGGGCTGACTAAGCGATTATAGCCTAAACAAAAGGAATAAGCGGCACATTGCAGGCCGAAACCAGTGTTAGCGCTGCCACGATAATTACCCTGCGCGCTGTAATTTTAGTTAATAAATTTGACATAATCCACGCCCCTATCCTGTGCATTTATGCCAACAGTTTTGCATCTAGCGTAGTTTGAGGCAAGCAATTGATTCCTCGCTATAAAACCGTAAAATAATCGCCTGCAAACGCGTGACATTGCCGGTCAAATTCCATATATTGTGGGTAATAATCAGGGGAAATACCAAATGTCCGATAACGAGAATACCAGCCCAGAATACGGCGCCGATTCTATCAAGGTTCTCAAAGGCTTAGAGGCTGTCCGTAAACGCCCCGGCATGTATATCGGCGATACCGATGACGGCTCGGGCTTGCATCATATGGTCTATGAGGTGGTCGATAACGGTATTGATGAGGCCTTGGCCGGGCATTGCGATACCGTAAGCGTGACAATCCACGCCGACAGCTCCATTTCCGTGTCGGATAATGGCCGTGGCATCCCTGTGGACATCCACGAGGAAGAAGGCGTTTCGGCGGCTGAGGTCATCATGACCCAACTGCATGCGGGTGGTAAGTTCGATTCCAATTCCTATAAAATCTCGGGCGGTTTGCACGGGGTCGGGGTTTCGGTTGTGAACGCCTTGTCAGAATGGCTGGAGCTGCGCATTTGGCGCAATGGCAAGGAACATCTGGCGCGGTTTGAGCATGGTGATACAGTCAAACATCTGGAAATTGTTGGCGATGCCAATGGCCGCAAAGGCACCGAAGTGCGGTTTATGGCCAGCCTCGATACCTTTTCTGATCTTGAATACAGTTTCAAAACCCTTGAGCACCGCCTGCGCGAATTGGCGTTTTTGAATTCCGGCGTAAAAATCATGTTACGCGATGAACGCCCAAGCGAACCGCTTGAAGTGGTGATGGAATATGAAGGCGGGGTCAAAGAGTTTGTCAAATACCTTGACCGCTCCAAAACCCCGCTGATTGATGAGCCGATCTATATCATAGGGGAACGTGACGACATCGTAGTTGAGGTCGCGATGTGGTGGAATGACAGTTACCATGAAAATGTTTTGCCCTTTACCAATAACATCCCGCAACGCGATGGCGGCGCACATCTGGCGGGTTTTCGCGGCGCACTCACCCGCACAATTAATGCTTATGCAGCGCGCTCCGGCATTGCCAAAAAGGAAAAGATCAATTTTTCCGGTGATGATGCGCGCGAGGGGTTGTCTTGTGTTTTGTCGGTCAAAGTTCCCGATCCGAAATTCTCCAGCCAGACCAAAGACAAACTCGTTTCATCCGAAGTTCGCCCAGCTGTTGAAGGCCTTGTGAATGAAAAATTGGGAGAGTGGTTTGAGGAAAACCCCGCGCAGGCCAAGCTGATTGTTGGCAAAATTGTCGAAGCTGCGTTCGCGCGCGAAGCTGCCCGAAAGGCCCGCGAATTAACCCGGCGTAAATCGGCCATGGATATCGCCAGCCTGCCCGGAAAACTGGCGGATTGTCAGGAAAAAGACCCAGCCAATTCTGAAATATTCATTGTGGAAGGGGATTCCGCGGGTGGCTCTGCCAAACAGGGGCGATCACGTTTTAACCAAGCAGTGTTGCCTCTGCGTGGTAAAATCCTGAATGTCGAACGGGCGCGGTTTGATCGCATGTTAAGTTCAGCCGAAATCGGCACTTTGATCACCGCGCTTGGCACCGGCATTGGCCGCGATGAATTCAACATCGAAAAACTGCGCTACCATAAGGTGGTTATCATGACCGATGCGGATGTTGACGGGGCGCATATCCGCACGCTTTTGCTAACGTTTTTCTTCCGGCAAATGCCGCAATTGATTGAGGGCGGATATCTGTATATCGCCCAGCCGCCGCTATACAAAGTGCAGCGTGGCAAGTCTGAGGTTTACCTGAAAGACCAACCCGCGCTGGACGATTACCTTGTTGAGCAAGGGCTGGAGGGCGCAACCCTGCGCCTGCAATCCGGCGAACAAATCTCTGGCGCTGATCTGGCACGCGTGGTCACAGAGGCCCGCCAAACCCGCGCCATTCTTAACGCCTTTCCAACCCATTACCCGCAGCCCATTCTGGAACAAATGGCCATTGCTGGCGCATTAAAACCCGGGGTATTAGATAATGACCCGCAAGGCACGGCAGATCGCGTGGCCACGCGGCTTGACCTGATCGCAACCGAATACGAAAAAGGCTGGCAAGGCCGCCCGACTCAAGACGCGGGATTGCGCTTATTCCGCGTGCTGCGCGGCGTTGATGAGATCCGCACCATTGATGGCAATGCTCTGCGTTCCGCAGAAGCGCGCAAACTGGCGCAAATGACTGATGCTCTGCAAGAAGTCTATGCCAACCCCGCAAAACTGGTGCGCAAAGACAAAGAAACCATTATCAACGCGCCAAGCGACCTGCTGGCAGCCGTGATGTCCGAGGGTGAAAAAGGCTTGTCCTTGCAGCGCTATAAAGGTCTGGGGGAGATGAACCCCGAGCAATTATGGGAAACCACCCTTGACCCAGAGGCCCGCACATTGTTGCAGGTCAAAGTTGACCAAATGGACGAAGCTGACGAGATTTTCACCAAACTGATGGGCGACGTGGTGGAACCCCG
>QIGK01000016.1 GCA_003228875.1 Rhodobacterales bacterium | reverse complement strand
AAAATCAAACGGAGCTTTGGCGGCGTCTTCGGCCATGTCAATGATCATGTCGATCACTGGCTGCATTTGGGCATGGCCAAATTCGACAGCGCCAAGCATTTCAGCTTCGGACAGCTCATAGGCCTCGGATTCAACCATCATTACAGCGTCTTTGGTGCCGGCAACGATCAGATCAAGACGTTGATCGGGGTTGTTACGAAGGTTGTCCATATCATCCACGGACGGGTTCAGAATGTAAGAACCATCGGTGAAACCAACGCGCGCGCAGCCAATCGGGCCACGGAATGGCGCGCCGGACAGGGTTAATGCGGCAGATGCGGCGATCATGGCCACTACGTCTGGATCATTTTCCAGATCGTGGGAAAGCACCGTGCAGATCACCTGGGTTTCGTGTTTGAAACCGGTCATAAATAGTGGGCGGATGGGCCGGTCAATCAGACGGCTGGTCAGGGTTTCTTTCTCGGTCGGGCGCGCTTCGCGCTTAAAGAAACCGCCCGGAATTTTACCGGCTGCGTAATATTTTTCTTGGTAATGAACAGTTAATGGAAAGAAATCGAACCCAGCTTTGGGTTTCTTTTCAAACACCACCGCTGCCAAAACGCTGGGCTTGACGGGCGATTTTTCCGGTTTCGAGCGTAAGCGTATCATGGCCCCACTCAATGGATTTTTTTACTTCTTTAAACATGATTTTCCTTTTCAAACGGGTCATATCCCCTGATATGCCCGCAAAATTGCGGCATTTGCCGCGCTACCCTCCGTTTCGTCGGGAGTATCTGTCTGAGGATCAAAAACAGATCATCCATAAATGCAAAACGCGCCCCGAGAGGCGCGTTCAAGTGATTAACGGCGGATGCCGAGACGTTCCAGCAGCGATTGATACCGCGCTTGGTCTTTTGATTTCACATAATCCAGCAATTTACGGCGCAAGGCCACCATTTTGAGCAAGCCACGACGAGAGTGATTGTCTTTTTTGTGGGATTTAAAATGCTCGGTCAGGGTTTTGATGCGGCTGGTAAGAATCGCGATTTGCACATCGGGGGAACCAGTGTCGCCTTCTTTAGTGGCAAAATCTTTGATAAGCTGTGCTTTGATAGCAGGAGTGATCGACATCGGGATTTCCTTTTATATAAGGGTTTGAATGCCTGTTTTGCAGCGGCCATTGCCAAGATGTCGTCTAGCAAGGTCAAAACAAAAAGGGCCGCAACTGCGAATCCGCAATGGTGACAGGGCCATATAGGCGGTTTTGGGGTGGAAGGGAAGGGGTTTTATAATGCTTTGGCCCTTGGCCAAAGCGGGCCTCCGAACGCAGCGAGGCGTGGCCCAACGGCAAGGGTCGAATTGCGCCAGCAATTCTGGCGCTGGGCGGCAGGCGAGCCATTTTTGAATTGGAGTTTTGCTTTACGGCAAAGAAATGCTCCCGCCCTTCGGTTGGGCATGGCCTCGGCTTCGCCTCGGTAGTGATATTCTGAGGGATTTAATTGACAAATTAAACAATTTAGGGCTGTGTAAAGAAAATTTTTACAGAAATTCTTAAGGAGATTTACCATGGGGTGGAAAGGGGCTATCCGAACCGTTGCAGCAACTGCGCGCAGAATGGAGAAAGACGCAAATCGACGCCAAAAAATCATTGCTAAAGAATTGATGGCACAAGATGCTGCACTGGGCGTTCTAGATTGGGAGTTAAGTGTTCAAAAACTAACAACGGTACATCATCAACTGGCAAACTTCATCGATTGGACAGCATTGCTTAATAAACCTCAGCCATCTAACCAAATACCAATCTCCAAAACCACGCATCAAGATCGAGCAAGATTTGAACTAGATCGATTCAAACCAACCTTGTTTGATAAATTAAAGGGCCGTGCAGAAAGTAAAAAGCAAGTACTCGTCGATGAATATGACAAAGCTCTTGGCAGAGATCGCTCCAATCACTTGTTAACCTTGGAGGAGCACAAGAATACTGTCTTGGAGTGGGAAACTGATCGTGCCCTCGCTGATCGTTTGTTGGCTGGAGAAGATAGCGCTATTAAAGAAGTCATTACTGAATATCAGTCATTGAGCAAAACGGACCTGATAGGATCGTATATCTCTTTCTCAATAGAAAATAACCTTGTGCACGCAACTCCGCAGGTCCATTCAACTGATATTGTCCCAAATTTTAGGCGCAAACAGCTAGCAAGCGGTAAGCTTTCACAAACTGATATGCCGCAAAGTCAATTTAATGCGTTATATCAAGATTATGTTGCAAGCGTTGCGCTAAAGGTAGCAGGAGACTTATTTAAATTCTTACCTTTGGAAGAAATTTTTGTGACATGTGAAAGTAAAATGCTTAATACAGCAACTGGGCGCCAAGAGTTTACGCCGATATTGTCCGTGCAGTTTGTTCGAGATACATACCAAACCCTAAATTTATCAACTATTGATCCATCGGATTCGCTGGCAAATTTTAATCATGTGATGAATTTCAAAAAGACTAAAGGCTTTTCGCCTATTGTGCCTTTGGGTTAAGTTAGAAATTACTGAATTGAATTGCTTGCAAGAAATATGCTCCTCCCGCCCTTCAGTTGGGCATGGCCTCGGCTTTACCTCGGTGCCTCCGGCGGGAGTTTTTAAGCAATAAAGAAATCACAACCCCCCGCCAACCCTTAACACTGCCCCCGTGGCATAGCTGGATTTTTTTGATCCCAGCCAGATAATCGCTTCGGCGATTTCACTTGCTTTGGCCACGCGACCCAATGCTGAGGTTCTTGCCACGATAGCCGGACGGTCGGGGTTGCCGCCGCCCAAGGTATGCACCTCGGTATCGGCGGTTCCGGCTTGCACGGAATTTACGCGGATGCCCTCTGGGCCGACCTCGCGCGCCAAGCCAATCGTGAATCCGTCTAGCGCGGCTTTGGATGCTGCGTAATGCACGTATTCTCCGGCGCTGCCAATGGTTGCAGCGATGGAGCTGACATTAACGATTGTGCCGCCTGCTCCGCCATTATTTGTTGACATGCGCTTGACTGCCGCTTGGGCACAATAAAATGCACCAAAGAAATTAACTGCAAATGTCTGGTGTAAAGTGGTGCTTGGCAGGTCTTGGACCTTTGATGCCGCGCCGATGATCCCTGCATTGTTGACCAGCAAAGACACTGGGCCAAGCTGGTCATCGCAAGCTTTGAACAGGGCTACTACTTCGGCTTCAACGCTAACATCCCCCGCGACCGAGATGGCCCGTGCACCAAGCGCTTGACAGGCGGCAACCACCTGCGCGGCGCGATCATGGCTTAAAAGATAATTGATGCAAACATCATATCCGGCTTTGGCAGCCAGTTGCGCTGTTGCGGCACCTATGCCGCGACTGGCGCCAGTGATCAGGGCGATCTTTTTCATTTTACCACCAATTCTGCGGCTGGGTCTGATAAGAAATATAGAGCGGATGTTTGGGGTGGCCGGCTTTGGTTAGGCCCAGATGTTTTGGGATCTTGGTTTGGCTGCGCAACAGGTTTTCAACCACTTTACCGCGATCCAGGTGTTCGCCATGCGTGCCCCATGCAGCGACGATTTCATCAGCCCAGTCAATGGCTTGTTGGATCACTGCATCGTTAAGTGGCCCAACTGGATCAGCCGCCGCGCGCATAACCTTTGGGTCAGTCGCGCGAAAAGCAAAAATATTGCAAACCCGAAATGCCCCGAACCCAAGCGCTCGGCTGCGGCGTTCGCAACGCTCCACGGTTGGGTCGTTTTGAATTTCGGTGGCGGTGGACGGGTTAAGCATCAAAAACAGAACTTTGCGGCTGGCCCCGTCCCAAACGCGGCTAAGATCATAGCGATAGGCTTCACAATCCGAATAGTTGGCCACAGAATGTATGGCGTCTTTTTGAAAGGTCTTGGTAATCATAAGCCCGTTATTGCGGAATTGGCGGGTTTGGTAAATAGCGCAAGCCATTTACCAATAAATACCCGTCAATCCCGATATATTGAAACTCAGCCAAAGCTGGCGCGTATCAAGGTTATTTCGCTAGCTTTGATTTCAACGCCTTCACACCTTCCTGATACTTGTCGATATCTTCAACGGTTTGGTAAAATTTTATCCAAACATCTTGCGCCTTTACGTAATCTTTATTGGTAAGCTCTTTAAAGGCTGCCTGTGCTTGTTCGTGAGTTTTTCGAATTTCATCCATATCAGTGGACGAGGCTGATGCTTTTTGGAGCGCAAGAAGCTGATTATAAATTACAAATTTGGCTTGAAAATACTGCAAAACCTTGTCGTGCCGAATTTGCATCATTTTTGCCCGCGCAATGAGAGCTTTTTTAATCTCGGTAATCCCCCCTAAAATTAGTGGTGTTCAAAAGTAGAGTTTTCTTGGCATAGTAATCTGAGGAGATTTTTGAATGAAGAATAAACCATATAGCGACGCGCAAATCATACGCTGCCCGGCAGGCGATTGGAACAATCGACGAGAGGGGGTACTACGGGAGGCCGAGAGTGGTGTGCCGGTGTCTGAACTGTGCAGAGAGCACGGCATGAGCAGTGCCAGTTATTACAAATGGCGGGCGAAGTTTGGCGGCATGCCCTCTCGGTGATGCTAGCATCACCTGCCGGGTAATAGACGCGTCTATGATTTCGGAGATGAAGTCGCTGACTGAGGAAAACCGGCGTCTCGAGATGAGCATGCAAAATGATCTGTTGAAGGAAGTGCTTGGAAAAGAGTGAAACGGCCATCCCTGCGCAAGGAACCTCTCGGCGATTGTTCCAATCACCTGCCGGTCAATGGATGGCCGTGAAAGCGGTCAACGATCGCGGGGCCAGCATTGCGCTGGCCTGCCGAACATTCAGCATTAGCGAAAGTTGCTATCATTATGAACGCAAGCTGAGCGATGAGAATGCCGAGATTACAGATTGGCTGGAGAAGCTAACCATTGCCTAGCAGGGCATTGAAAATGCTCGAGAAGGGGACAACCGGCGAACTTGGGGCTTTGGTCTGTATTTTTTGTATCTACGGAATGTGAAGGGCTATGGCTGGAATGTCACCCGGCAGGGTATTGCGCAGCAATGCACGAGAGTGGACTT
>QIGK01000082.1 GCA_003228875.1 Rhodobacterales bacterium | reverse complement strand
CCTAAATCCCGCGACCCGCTGATGGGGTTGGCGCGCCAAATCAGCCTGACCAAATTTGCTATGGCAGCGGAATCAGCCATGCGGGCGTTTTGGCCGCTGGTCAGTCTGGTTCTTGTGACCTACGGTTTTGTGGCGCTCGGCGGGTTGACGGTTATTCCAACCTTGGTGGTGCAGGTTTTGCTAGGCGTAACAGGGCTGGCGTTGATCTGGTTTCTGGTGGTGGGCATTCGCCGGTTCCGGTTGCCAACCTCAGATTCTGCATTGGCGCGGCTTGATCAAGGGCTAAAGAACAACCCGATTGCGGCGCTGCAAGATCAGCCTGCCATTAATAACGATGATCCGATCACCAAGGCGCTTTGGCAGGAACATATTGACCGTATGACCGTTGCTGCCTTGCAAGCACGCACCAGCCCGCCAGAACCAAAACTGGCCCAGCGTGACCCGGTAGGCTTACGGCTGATGGCGCTTATTGTTGCAATTGTGGCGCTTTCTTTTGCGCCAAGACCTGATCTTGAAACGGTTGTCGCGGCGGTAACCGGCGAAAGCTTGGGCAACACCGGCCCAAGCTTTGCCATAGAAGCATGGGCGACACCGCCTGCCTATACAGGCAAACCAGCACTTTATCTGACCGAAATCGCCCTGAATGCGGAAATAGAGCTTCCGGTTGGCAGCGAAATCACCTTGCGGTTTTACGGCGACGCCGCGTTTTCTGTAAGCGAAGACATTAGCGGCGAATTGACGGTCCTGCCCGAAAAATCCGCTGATATTCCGGTGCGCAATGTGCAGTTCACAGCACTTAATAACGGCCAGATAAGCCTGAAGAACGGCGATGATATTCTGGGCCAGTGGCAGGTGGTTATCTTGCCTGATCTGCCGCCCACCCTTCAGGTGCCGGACGGCGTTGGCAAAACCGGTGAGGGCCTGATGGAACTGGGCTATTCTGCCCAAGATGATTACGGTATTGAGTCCGCAACGCTGATCATCCGGCCCAATATTTCAAGGGTGGACCGGCGATTTGGCTTGCTGCCCGACCCGATCGTGCCGGATGTTTTTACCCGCGATTTACCCATGCCATTTTCCAATGATCGCACCAAAATCAAAGAAACATTTACCGAGGATTTCTCAAAAAATCTATGGGCACAATTGCCGGTTGATATCACGTTGGAAGTCACCGATGGGGCAGGCCAGACCACAACGGTGGTGCTGGACCCGCTAAGCCTCCCGACACGCAGCTTTTTTGACCCGTTGGCAGCAGGAATAGTGGAGCAGCGGCGTGATTTGTTATGGTCACCGGAAAATGATCAAAGGGTATCAAGGGTGCTCCGCGCTATGACCTATAAGCCTGAGGAAGGGCTGTTTCCGTCCTCTTCCAGTTATTTGCTTACCCGCAGCACCATCCGGCGCATGGGCTATCAAATGGAAGACGGGTTTGATGCAGTGGAGCGTGCGGAAATTACCGAATTATTATGGCTGATTGCCATTCAAATTGAAGACGGAGACCTGTCAAGCGCTGAGGCTCGGTTGCGCCGCGCCCAAGAACGTCTGGCGCAGGGGTTGGAGGACGGGGCCACCGGTGAGGAATTGGCAGAGCTGATGGACGAGCTGCGCGCCGCCACAGAGGGATATCTGCGCCAGCTGGCCCAAGAAGCCGGCCCCCCCGAAGCACCGCAACCCGGGCAGGAAACCCGCACCATGACCATGGATCAGTTGCAAGAAATGCTCGATAGATTGCAAGAATTGACCGAAAACGGCCAGACCGAAGAAGCCCGCCAAATGCTGGAGCAATTGCGTGAGTTTATGGAAAACATGCAGGTCACCAATCAGCAGGCCCAGCCGGGGCAAGGCGGGCAGGAGCAACAAAACTTGCAAGATTCGCTGGAACAACAGCAACAATTATCCGACGAAGCTTTTCAGCAATTGCAGGAGCAACTGGAACAGGGACAAGAACAAAACGGCGAGGGTCTGGCCGAACGCCAAGAAGCCTTGCGCCAGTTTCTGGACGATATGCGTGGCCAAACCAACAGCGATGAAGCCAATGAAGCCATCAATGAGGCCGAGCGCAATATGGGTGAAGCCCGTGATCGTTTGGAAGAGGGCGATTTTTCCGGTGCATTGGATGAACAGGCCGAAGTGATGGAAAACCTGCGCCAAGGGATGCGCGATTTGCAAAACCGAAATCAGGCTGAGCAATCAGGCGAAGACGGCCAGCAAAATTCTGAAAGTGACCAGCGAGACCCGCTTGGCCGTCCGGTTGGCAGTCAGGGCCGTGTTGACAATGGCGACACCGAAGTGCCTGACCAAAACGCCGCTGATCGCGCTCGCGAACTCATGGAAGAAATCCGTCGCCGGTCAGGTGATGCCCAACGGCCTGTTGAGGAACTTGATTACTTGAGGCGTTTGCTCGAACGGTTCTAATCAGTTTTTGATCAAAAAACCTGGTAATGTTTCCGCACTGCTTAGAATAATTGCGTGCGTTACATGGCCTAAAATCGCCCAAAATTAATAAAATTTACCATTTGATAAAATTTTTGTCCTGTGCCAGTGTTTAGCTATTAAAACGAATTGGGAGGCGAGATTGTCAAATTCAGTTTCTACCGAAGGGGTCAGGGCAGGCCGGTTAGCGGCTCAAACCTATGCAAATAATTTTAGCGATTTGCATGCGTCGCTGGATGCACACGAAGCATCTGTGGCAGCCGACCGCTGTTATTTTTGCCATGATGCGCCGTGTCAGACCGCTTGTCCGACCGATATCGATATTCCGCAATTCATTCGCGAAATATCAACCGGCGCGATTGGTTCCGCCGCGTTAACCATTTTTTCACAAAATATTCTGGGCGGTATGTGCGCTCGGGTTTGCCCCACCGAAACCCTGTGCGAAGAAGTCTGCGTGCGCGAAATCGCTGAGGGCAAGCCGGTTGAGATCGGGCGCTTACAACGTTTTGCTACCGATGCGATGATGGAAAAAGCCACCCAGCCCTTTAGCCGTGCTGCTGATACCGGCAAAAAAATAGCCGTGGTTGGCGCAGGCCCTGCCGGGCTTTCCGCAGCCCATCGGCTGGCAGTTAATGGCCATTCGGTGACCATTTATGAGGGTCGTAAAAAATCCGGCGGCTTAAATGAATACGGCATTGCCAGTTATAAAACTGTCGAAAATTTTGCTCAACGCGAAGTCGATTGGTTATTGTCGATTGGCGGTATAACTGTAAAGCACGGGCAAAATCTGGGCGCGGAAATAACCATTAAATCGCTTCAAAGGGATAATGATGCTGTGTTTCTGGCCATCGGGCTGGCGGGCGTCAATGCGCTGGGCATCCCCGGCGAGGATCAACCGATCGTATCAGATGCGGTTGATTTCATTGAAGAACTCCGGCAATCCAAAGACCTGTCTCAAATGCCGATTGGCCGCCATGTGGTGGTGATTGGCGGCGGTATGACAGCTGTGGATGCAGCGGTGCAGGCCAAATTGCTTGGCGCACAATCGGTAACCATGCTGTATCGACGCGGCAAAGACCGGATGAGCGCCAGCCTGTATGAACAAGACCTTGCGACCAGCAAAGGCGTGCAGCTGGTTTTTAACGCGCAGCCGGTCTCGGTGGGTGCGGAAAGCATGGAATTTGCCTTTACCCAAGACGTTGACGGTAAGCTGACAACAACCGGCGAGACTTTTACTTTGCATGCAGATCAGGTGTTCAAAGCCATCGGCCAAACCATGATCGGCGCGCCGGATGGGTTGGAGATTACCCACGGAAAAATCGGCGTTAATGAACATGGCGCAACATCCGTCACGGGCATCTGGGCCGGTGGCGATTGCGCCTCGGGGGGCGATGACCTGACGGTGACCGCAGTGGCCGAAGGGCGCGACGCTGCCGAAAACATTCATTTATTTCTGAGCGGAGGCGCATAAAATGGCAAACCTCAAATCAAATTTCGTAGGCATCAAATCCCCCAACCCGTTCTGGCTTGCCTCCGCCCCGCCCACCGATAAAGAATATAACGTCCGCCGCGCGTTTGACGCCGGATGGGGGGGCGTGGTGTGGAAAACGCTGGGTGAAGAAGGCCCGCCAATAGTTAATGTAAACGGACCGCGATACGGCGCAATTTTTGGCGCTGACCGGCGTTTGGCTGGCTTAAACAATATTGAATTAATCACTGACCGCCCATTGCAGATTAACTTGCAAGAAATCAAATCGGTCAAAATGGCATACCCTGACCGCGCGGTTGTGGTGTCGCTGATGGTGCCGTGTGAAGAAA
>QIGK01000078.1 GCA_003228875.1 Rhodobacterales bacterium | reverse complement strand
GGCACAATCATCTGACGGCGCAGCGCCACATATTCGATACTGGCGGCACCCTCATCATCTTTCTCTGCGCTGCTTTCCATTTGCGAACCAGCTCCCGCATCCATGCTTTCCTTCCCCGCATCCGCTGAGTTGCCCATATCAGAATTGGCGTCGCTTTGTCCGCCATTGACCTGCATCATTTTGTCATCCGGATTTGCCTCCGCCATTTGGGGCGCAACCGCGGGGCGCAGCATTAGACCTGTGCCAACGCCTGCTCCGGCACCGATCAGAATTAAAATAATTGGAATAAGCTTGCCCATGATTTTCCCCTAAAACGGTGCCAGAACTTCGAAAATTTGCTGGCCATAACGTGGTTGTTGCGCATCCGATATTTGCCCGCGCCCACCATAAAGAATGCGGGCGCCTGCCATTTTGTCGTAGCTAATGGTGTTTTGGCGCGAAATATCCTCGGGCCGGATAATTCCGGCAACTTGCAGGTCGCGCAATTCATAATTCACCCGAACTTCTTGTGTGCCACGCACCACCAGATGGCCGTTTGGCAAAACCTCAACCACCGTGGCGGCAATGCGTAGCATGACGGTTTCATTGCGCCGCACAGTGCCGGTGCCATCAGTGGTTGAGGATGAAGTTATGGCGACAGCCGGATCAAGATTGCCTTCGCCAAAAATTCCGGTTTCCAACAGGTTCGGCAGGCCCAAAAGCTCAGCGATTGCCAGATTTTCACCCGCAGAGCGGGTGCGCGATGTGGTGTTTTGCAGCTGGGCTTTGTCATTTATATCAATGATGACCGTCAAAATATCGCCCAGCCGCGCGGCGCGGCGATCGCCAAACAAGGATGTCGGACCGGAACGCCACAACGACCCTTGTTCATAAAATTCACGGCGCATGGTTGGTTGTTGGGATGCCATCGCGGCCCGTTGGGGTGAAATTCCTGCCGTTACGCCCGCATCCATTTCGGTAAAGGCGGGCGCGCGGCCAATATCATTCAGGCGGCCCAGACAGCCCGACAGAGCAAAAAGCATAATAATCAGGAGTGTTTTGTGCATTATAATCCCACTTCAATTTGGCCGTTCGCGGTGACCGTGCCAAAAACAATTGATTTTGAGGCAAGGTTCATCACCCGCACCCGTTCGCCCACACCGGCGCGGTCTAATACCCGCCCCTCAGATGTGATGCTGAGACCGCCGCTAACAAAAATCATCACCACCTGCTGGTTACGTTCCAGAATGGCGGGGCGGCCCAGTTCCGACAGCATAATCGGGCGGCCGGGGTAAATATTAACCCGTGCTTCCAGCCCGATGGTTGCTGCTATATCCGTAAATGCACCAAGCGTTTCATCGGGCAACAGGCCGACCATTTCGCTGGTAATAATCGTCTGGCTACGGATCGCTTGCGCCGCCACAACCGTTTGCGCCATCAGCGGCCCCGCCAGACACCAGAATATAAAAGCCAGCGTTTTCATCAGCGGATCTGCGTGGTTGCGCCGAGCATCTGGTCAGCGGCAGTAATTACCTTGGCGTTCAGCTCATAGCCCCGCTGGGCTTCGATCAACTGGGTAATTTCACGCACCGCGTCCACCGATGATCCTTCAAGATAGCCTTGCCTAAACGTGCCGCGGCCATCGGTTCCGGCAGCGCCAATTTGTGCAGCCCCCGATGCGGCGGTTTCAACGTAAACATTGCTGCCCATAGCCTCCAACCCGGCTTCGTTGGTGAAACTGGCAAGGGTGATCTGGCCCAGCAATTCGGCCTCTACTTGGTCGTTGAAATAGGCATAAACCTCGCCTTCAGCATTGATGGAGATCGAGCGCGTGCCATCGGGCACGGCTATATCGGGCACAATGGCAAAGCCCTCGGCCGTAACAATCTGGCCATCACCGGTCATTTTCAAGGCACCATCACGGGTAAACCCCGATATGCCCGAGGGCAGCGCCACCTCAATATAACCGCGCCCCTCAATAGCGACATCAAGGTCACCGTTGGTTTGCGCCAAAGCGCCCTGTTGCACATTCATCATCACAGCCGCTGCGCGCACGCCCATACCAAGCTGAACGCCAACCGGAAGCATCGCGCCGGTTGAGGCGCTGATGGTGCCCGCCTGTTGCACCTGCTGATATTGCAGATCGGCAAATTCAGCGCGCCGTGCATTATAAGCGGTGGTGTTCATATTGGCCAAATTATTGGCGATGACTTCAACCCGCATTTGCTGGGCATCCATGCCGGTGGCGGCAATTTTCAGAGCGTTCATAATATTCTCCTATCAGGCACGTTGACCAAGGGTTCGGGTCACGGTGCGAATCCGTTCATGTTCGTTATCAAGAAATTTTTGTCCGAGTTCATAAATGCGCTGCACCTCGATCATGCGTGCAATTTCGCGCACGGGATTCACGTTAGAACCCTCGACAAAGCCTTGCAACACGACCGGATCATCAACCAGAATCGGTTCTTCGCCGGGATCAAACACGGTGCCAGACTGACGCAGCATGGCGTTTGGGTCTTCGACATCAAAAATGCCGATCTGGGCCAATGGCCGCCCGTTGGCAGATAGAGTCCCGTCTTGGGCCACTGCGATTTGTTCGGCATCCGGGGGCACAAATATTGGCGCGCCGCCAAGGTCTAGCACCCGCAACCCGTCGGGGTTTACCAATTCACCGGCGGTGTTCATTACAAAAGCACCGGCACGGGTCAGGCGATTGCCATCGGGTGTTTCAAGCATAAAATATCCCCGCCCCTGTATGGCCATATCAAACGGATTTTCGGTTTGGCTCAGCCCGCCTTGGGACGGGTCGGAAAACCTTGCCCGCGCGGCGGTCATGGCAATACTGCCGCCCTCGGTTGGCAGGGCTTTGATCATTTCGGCAAACACCACACCTTCGCGGCGATAGCCGGTGGTGGACAGATTGGCAATATTATTGGCCACGGTTTGCATTTCTTTCCACAACCCGATCTGTCGGGTCAGGCTTACATATCCGGCGGTTTCCATATTATCCTCCTGCTATTCGGGCAACGATCTGGGTCTGGAAAAAACTGACCAAAAGCTGGCCAGAATAATCCATCGACATCCAGAACGCGATTAAGATTGCCCCCAGTTTGGGAACAAAAGTCAGCGTTAGTTCCTGCACGGATGTCAGGGCTTGAAACAACCCGATCGCAAGGCCGACAAGCAAAGCAACGGCCAGCACAGGCGTGGCGACTACCAATGCCAGCCAAAGTGCCTCACGCAGCACATCCATAAGAACCTCTTGGGTCATTACACAGGCATCCTCAGAATTTCTTGATAGGCCTCCACCACACGGTCGCGCACAGAAACCGCCGTTTGAATGGCCAGTTCCGATGCGGCCAAGGCCTCAACCACCGAGGCGGCATCGGCTTTGCCGGTCATGCCAGCGATGGCCATGTTTTCACCAGCCTGCATTGTGGCCATAAAATCGCTGGCCATATCGGCAAACAGGTTAGACCCAGCGCCGGATTCAGCCGCCGGTTTGGCGATATTCTGGGCGTTGGTATATAATTGTGAAGCAATAAACGGGTTGGTTTCCATGGGTCAGCCTTTCTAGCGTCGCAAAAGTTCAAGGGTGGAAGATGCCATTTGCCGTGCTTGGTCAAACATGCGCAAATTGGCTTCATAGCTGCGCTGCGCTTCACGCGCGTCAGCAATTTCGATCATAATTTCGATGTTGGAGCCATCGTAATATCCGTTCCCATCCGCCAATGGATGGCCCGGATCATAGACCCTGTTCAGGGGGGCTTGGCTTAACTGCATATTGCCAGCCCGCACGCCCGAATTTTCATTCATCATTGAATTAATCGCCTCAAACGAGACCATTTTGCGGCGAAACCCGGGGGTATCGGCATTGGCCATATTTTCCGAAACCAACCGCAGGCGCGCCGCTTGGGCCGCCATGCCGCTGGCCGAAGCCGCCATAGTGCTTGAAAGATCAGACATTTGGATTCTCCCTTATTTACGGCCCATACTGGTGCGCAATATCTGTAGTGATTTTTGATAAATTCCGATGGCAAGATCGTGTTGTCGACGCGTTTCAGCGGCGCGAACCATCTGGTCTTCTAAAGAAACAGAGTTCCCGTTGGGGGATTCAGCGCCAAACAGCGAATCAATCACCACCGCGGCCCTGCCGCTGCCATCGGAGGGCTGCAAATGCCCTGCCCGCGTGGCCCGCAAGGCCATATTGCTGCCGGTTTGAAACGATTCGGCAAACGGTGTTAAATCCCGTGCTTTATAGCCCGGCGTGTCCGCATTGGCAGTATTTTGTGCGATCAGCGCCTGCCTTTGCGTTGCATGGGCCGCCAATTGGCTGGCGAGCTGAAAAATATTCATATTTTGTGTCATTCGGGGCTTCTCCCTCGATTTCTTTCAGCCAGAATTAACCAATCATGGTGAATAAAAGGTAATCAGACACGGAGATGGATACAGTTTTATGTTTATTGATTTTACGCCGCTCACCGGAAAAATCCAAAGCCTGAACGCGGTGCAAACCCACGGCGAAGTTTTGGGGGTTGATTCCGGTTCGATAAAAATCGCGGGGCTGGCGCATCGGGCGCGGGTCGGGGATCAGGTTACTATTACATCACGCGGCGATGCGCGCGGCGGTGAAATTGTTTCCCTGGCCCATGATCATATCCGCGCCATGGCCTATGACCCGGTTGAGGGCATCGCGATTGGGGATCAGGTCACGCTTGGCGCGGCCAATTCTGCCGCCCCCGATATTACATGGATCGGGCGCATTATTGATGCTTTTGGCAGGCCGCTTGATAAGGGCGCATTGTTTCAGGGCACAGATATCGCCCAATTGCGCCGCCGCCCGCCAGCTGCGGCCCAGCGCAAAGCCATGGGCGCGCGGCTCAACACCCGATTGGCGATGTTCAATACTATGTTGCCAATTGCCCGCGGCCAGCGGCTGGGTATTTTTGCGGGGTCCGGCGTTGGCAAAACCACCCTGCTGGCCCAACTGGCCCGCGGGCTGGAGGCCGATGTAGTGATCATTGGCCTGATCGGCGAACGCGGTCGCGAATTGCGTGATTTTATCGAAAATGCTTTGGGCGAGGAGGGCATGAAACGCGCCGTGGTGGTGGTGGCCACATCAGATCAATCCCCCTTGATCAAACGCCGCGCCGCATGGATGGCAATGGCCACCGCTGAGAGTTTTCGCGACCAAGGCAAACATGTTTTATTATTGATGGACAGCATCACCCGTTTTGCCGAGGCCCATCGTGAAATCGCGCTGACAGCTGGTGAAGCGCCAAGTTTGCGGGCCTATCCGCCCTCCACCGCCAACCTGATTGCCCAATTAGCCGAACGCGCCGGGCCGGCCAGAGGGTTCGGGCGATATCACGGCGGTGTTTACGGTGCTGGTGGCCGGGTCTGATATGGAAGAACCTGTGGCCGATATCACACGCGGCGTACTGGATGGCCATATTGTGCTGGACCGAGAGATTGCCGAACGGGGCCGTTTTCCGGCCGCCGACATCCGGCGTTCGGTCTCGCGCTGTCTGCCCGGCGTGGCAACGGAGGGTGAAAACAACCTGATCAACCGCACGCGCCGCATTATTGCAGCTTATGAAAAAGCCGAACCGATGATTCAAACCGGGCTTTATGTCAAAGGCTCTGACCCGCTGGTGGACGAGGCCATAACTTATTGGCCCAAGTTAGACAGTTTCTTTTCAACAGATAATTACGCCAATACCGATGAGAGCTTTGGCCAGCTTGCAGCCCTACTGGGCCAGCCCGACCCAAACCAAAAAGGTGATGAAGAATCGGTGCTTTTTGCCGAAAAACACCAATCCGATTTCCCGCAAGTGGTGCGCGACGTTGCAACGATGGAAACCGAAACCCACGCGCTGGACGTGCGTATCAACAGCGATTCTGCTTAGGATTTGCTGTGCAGGATCAGCAATTCCACCCGCCTTAGCTCCTGTAATATACGGTTCGCCTGAATTTGTGGCATCAAGCTGAGCTTCATCATCAAGGCCCCCAGCAACAACACGGTTGATGCAAACCCCCATTGCAAGGCTGGCACAATTTCCGATGCCTGAAAGAATTTCCAACTGGTATAGGCACCAGCAAAAAACATGATGGATTGAACCGCCATAATTACCCAGCTTACCCAACCCAGTTTGCCGCGAAACAGATTGGTGCCCAGCGAGAACCAGCCCTGTTCTTCGGTGCCTTCCAACACTTCTTTTTCCAGCTCCGACAGAGCCTCGACTATTAGATCATCAAGGTTAGACATCTATGCTTCCTTTCAATATGGATTTAAGGGTTTTTCGCGCGTGCATCAGGCGGGTTTTTACGGTGCCGAGCGGAATATCAAGCGCCGCTGCCACCTGTTTCACGCTGAAATCTTCCAGATAAAACAATCGGATCGTGGCCGATTGCTCAACCGGCAAAGCATTGATCGCCATTCGAATCGCCTGCAAATCGGTTTGGTCAGGCTGGGCGGGCTCTGGCATTTCCGCTTGGCCTTTTGCGATATTTCGGTGTTTGATATTTTGGCCAATTGCTTTGGCGCAACGGCGCGAAACAATGCGATAGGCCCAAGTGGGAAAAGCACGTGGTTCTTTTAGATTTGGCAGACCACGGGTGATTTCCAACCAGGTATCTTGCACAATATCCGCGGCCTCATCGCGGTTACCCATTAATCCACAGGCATGGGAAAATAATCGCGGACTGCGGTATTTTATCAATATTTCAAGGGATTTTCGGTCGCCCAACTGTGCTGAAACCACCAAGAATTCTTCGTATATTTGGTTTTTGCTACGCATTGCATCCGCTATTTTTAACCCATTATAGGCTAT
Organism: Rhodobacterales bacterium; assembly: GCA_003228875.1. GTDB lineage: Bacteria > Pseudomonadota > Alphaproteobacteria > Rhodobacterales > Rhodobacteraceae > UBA3077. Next base: position 1,883 of record QIGK01000078.1, on the reverse strand, counting down.
AGTGGCGCAAATGCTGCTTTTGGTTCAATGCTTTAAAAATTAATTGCGTGGCAGGTTAAAGCTAATCTGGGCATTCACTGCGTTTTGCATCAATGTCAGCGCGGCCATTCCCGGGGTTAGCGGGCCGGGGCCTGAATTGATTTGCTCCCGTGCAAAAAAGTTGCGCAGCAGTTTATCGATGTTTTCGGGGTCTTTGAAAACATCCATCGAAGTGCTTCCAAACAATCGATCATTGGCTTCCTGAAAAATCTCGCGTTGACGGTCAATGTCCAGCTGCCCGACGGATTTGGGCAAGCCAAAAGCGGTCTCAAACACTTCACGCAAGGGTGGGTTACCCATCAGCAAAAACCACGCGGTGGTACCAGCGGCATCATCATTGGCCAAATCGCCGATATCGCGCTCCAATGTCAGGGCAAGCCGCATGGAACTGTCGGATTCGCCAACCGCTTTTTCAAATTGAAGGATCTTGTATTGGTCCGTTATACGACTGCCAAAATCGGACAATTGCAGGTTAGAACCGGATTCATTGCCAAACCCAAATGCCTCCGCAAATTCACGATATCGGGTGTCAGTCAGGCGCAGGGCAAACGCTTCGCTATCCTCCGAGCCTTCTTCCAGCACTTTTTTCATAAAAAACTTGTCAGCAACTTTTTCCTCAAGCCCAAAAGCACCCAGCGCCACCTTAAGCAAGGTAAAATCCTTAACCAGTTCTTCAGCACTTGTGATTTTGCTGATATTGGCTTTAAAGTATTCCACCTCGCGATTCAGCACCGCACTGGATGAAAACGCAGCAAGTTGCGTTTCCTGTGTGCGTTGCATAAAGCGCCATCCTGCAATTCCGGCAATAGGGATTATGGGTTTATACATGGTGTGTTTTCCATCAGTTTTTCTTCGATTGGCAGCAATAAACGTAGGGTTTTCAACACTTGATAATCGTTGTTTTCCGCCAAAAACGCAGTGGATTCTGCCAGAATTCTGATCGACTCGGGGCCATCGAAAACCTGCGCAAGCTGGGCCATGCCAGTTGATAATTGTTTACGCCCGTCGATCGGATCAGCCTCACCAGCCAAAATCATTTGCGCGGTATAACAAATGCGCCGCACCGGTGTTTTGGCTTCTTCGGGATGGATCGCGTCTCGTAAACGCAAAACATTGGCATTCGGTGTCAGGATATTCAGCCGCGACCGGCGATCCCCATTTTCGATCACTGCACCGTTGATCATCACCCGCTCAGACGGGCGCAACTTCAGGACAAGGCCGGTCATGTTATCACCAATTCTGGACCGGTGGCACAATCGCGTAACCCGCGCATGATGCTGGTGTTGATTTCCACCAGAATGTCGGGGCTGGCTTTACCGTTCAAAACCAGTTTTGTGTGATGGTTAGTGAATTCGGTCAGATAAAATATCTGGGCACGAAGCTGCGCAGGCAGCCCGTTGCCATCCCCTGCCACATCAGCGGCCAACACGGTCCAGAGCAGTTGATTTTCGCAAAGCGCCTCAGCCATTCCGGCGAAATCATTGATTTCTGTGCCGACATATTCAGCAAGCCGTGCTGTTATTTTTGAAAAAGCTTTATATTCGATGCCTCTTTTGGTGCCGACCTCATGGGTTGGTTTTCCGTAAAGAGATTTTGCCAATACCGCGGTATTCATGGGGCGTATCCTTCCACCCTTGCCGGAAAAACCAGCGTGTGATTGTTATGAAATATCGGTGCAGCAAGGCGAGGATTATCCCCGCCTTGCTAATTAACTTAGCGGAACAATGACAGGATGTTCTGCGGAGCCTGATTGGCGATTGACAGCGATTGTGTTGCCAACTGTTGCTGAACCTGAAGCGCCTGAAGGCGCGCCGATGCAGCCTCCATATCAGCGTCAACCAAGG
>QIGK01000052.1 GCA_003228875.1 Rhodobacterales bacterium | reverse complement strand
CTGGTTCGCAAATGGAAAGCAGCGCAGAGAAAGATGATGAGGGTGCCGCCAGTATCGAATATGTGGCGCTGCGCCGTCAGATGATTGTGCCACTTGTTGACGGTGACCGTGTTGGCGCATTGATTGTTCTGTCTTTGTCAATTGAAGCAGTGGGCGGTAATATCGAACTGATTTATGATCGCGAGCCAAAGCTTCGTGACGAATTTTTGCAAGTATTATTTCGCCATGCCAATACCGGTGGCTTTGATGGCGCATTTACATCCGGCGAAGCAATGTCTGACTTGAAATCGGCCCTGAATGCCGCTGCACAGGAAGTCTTGGGGTCAGTCGCGCATCAGGTTTTGGTGACCGAAATTCTGCGGCAGGAAATTTAGCCTTTATTCGTCAATCAAGCCAAGCTCCAGCAAACTGCTTTCCAGCTTGTCAAAACCTTCGGGTGAAAAATGCCCAAAGCCTTGCATCCAGAGGCTGGCAACAACGAGGCCTTCGGGTTCCAACTGACAAATCTTTTTGCGGCCTTTTTTGTTACAGCGGATTAGTCCGGCGCGCTCCAGAATATGTAGGTGTTTTGAAATCATCGCCATGCTAACAGAATACGGCTCGGCCACCTGTTTGACGCTTTGATCACCTTCCAGCAATTGCCCCAGAATTGATCGGCGGGTGGCATCGGACAAAGCCGAAAATACTGTATCAAGCGAAATTTCCGAATAATCAACCATCCGGTTAACTATCATTTTGCCCAGGCAAAGGTCAACCAAAGGGTTTAGTAAAGTGGTCAAAGATTCGAAAACTAATATTGCCTTTGAATGGCATTCCGCTGTCGCGGTCCAATTAATTTCATTAATATCAATAAGTTAAGCTAAGTCTTGCGAGCAACTGATTTTCTTGACACCCTCCTTTATGCCCCATATGTTGCGGGCAAATGCCTTTGGGTATTTCGTTTGTGGCTTTTGGGGGCAAGGACATCATGTCTGACGATCTTGACCCGGAAAAACTGGCGCAGCTTGGTGATAAAATCGCCGCCGCAGCCTCGCTAAAAGAACGAAAGACCCAGACAAGCGATAAATTCACCGGTGCCAGTCAGGCGTGGCAGATGGTGATTGAATTGACCGTCGGCTTGGTGCTTGGCGTGTTGATCGGAATTGGTCTGGACTATCTAACGGGGCTCCAACCTCTGTTTATAGTTGTGTTTTCAATGGTGGGTTTTGGGGCTGGGGTGCGCGTAATGTTGCAAACTGCCAAAGCGCAGCAAGCAGCAAATGAGGCGAAAGCCTTAAGACAAAAAAACGGCGAGTGATTGCCAAACGTGAGGGAAAACAATTGGCGCAAGATGTTGTAGCAGAATCACCGTTTAACATCCATCCAATGGATCAGTTTGTGGTCAAACCTTTGTTTGGCGATGCAAATGTCAATATTAACGAGGTCATGGGCACGTTACAGTGGTATACGCCAACCAATGTCACCTTGTGGCTTGGCATCGTGGTGGTCTGTATTGCGCTATTATTTGTTCTGGGCACCCGTGGCCGCGCCATTGTGCCAACCCGCAGCCAATCGGTTGCCGAACTGATTTACGGATTTATCCGCAGCATGATTGTTGATATCGCTGGCGAAGACGGCCTTAGCTATTTCCCTTATATCATGACCTTGTTCTTGTTTATTTTGTTTGCCAATGTTTTGGGCCTTTTGCCTTACAGCTTTACCGTTACCTCACAAATTGCTGTAACCGGCGTGCTGGCAATGGCGGTGTTTTTGACGGTAACCTTGGTTGGTTTCATCAAAAACGGTGGCAAATTCCTGAAAATATTCTGGATCAGTGAGGCCCCGTTGGCCCTGCGGCCCATTTTGGCCCTGATTGAGATTATCTCTTATTTTGTGCGCCCCATCAGCCACTCCATTCGTTTGGCAGGCAATATGATGGCGGGCCACGCGGTTATCAAAGTGTTTGCCGGTTTTGCCGGCGCACTTGGTTTAGGGGCTGTTGCGCCGATCGTTGCGATCATGGCGGTTTATGGTCTGGAATTGCTTGTGGTCGTTATTCAAGCATATGTTTTCACAATCCTTACCTGTGTTTACCTGAAAGATGCGCTGCATCCGGGCCACTAGGACAATTCAAAAATAATCTAACTATTCTTTCAAAGGAGAAATCAAATGGAAAATGCAATCGCGGGAGCGGATCTGATAAAAATGGGTGCCTTGATCGGTGCGGGCCTTGCCTGTACCGGCATGGGTGGCGCTGCCATCGGTGTGGGCCATGTTGTGGGTAACTTTCTGTCGGGTGCATTGCGCAACCCTGCTGCCGCTGGCGGTCAGACTGCGACTATGTTTATCGGCATTGCGTTTGCAGAAGCACTGGGAATTTTCTCGTTCCTTGTTGCGCTGCTGTTGATGTACGCACAATAGGCTGATTGATCGGGTGGCCCTGATCTGGGCCACCACCGGATTGAGGGGGTGTGAATAGATACCCCGATAGCTTACGGAGAAGGCCATGGCCAGTCACACCGAAAACGAAACAACGGAACCCGTTGTCGAGGCAGGACAAACGGTTGCGCAAGCATCCGAAGGTCTTTCCAAATATTATGAGGGTATGCCTCAGCTTGATTTTGACGCATTTCCAAACCAGATTTTTTGGATGGTTGTGGCTCTGTTGATAATTTATTTTGTCATTTCCAAAATTGCTTTGCCGCGAATTGGCTCAGTGCTTGAAGAAAGACATGATACAATCAGCGGCTATATCGCGCAGGCGGCGGATTTCAAAGCGCAGGCTGAACAGGCCGAAGCGGATTATAACGCTGCCTTGGCTGAAGCCCGTTCCGAAGCCATGCGAATTGCTGAGAAAACCAAAGCCGAGATCCAAAAAGATCTGGATAAGGCAATTGCCAAAGCTGATGCGGAAATTGGCGCCAAAGCCGCTGAATCCGAGGCAGCCATCGCCAAAATCCGCGATAGCGCCATTGAAAATGTCCGCGAAGTGGCGTCAGACACTGCGGTGGCTATTGTTGCCACATTGATGCCCTCTGCATCGGATGACAAAGCCATCAAAACGGCCATTAACAGCCGGATGAAAGGGTAGACTATGAAAAACTTGCATAAATATACCCTTGCGGCGGTATTGTTTTCGGCCTCGCCGGTATTTGCATCAAAAGACGGCTTATTCTCTTTGAATAATACCGATTTTGTTGTTTCGATTGCGTTCGTTTTGTTTATTGGTGTTTTGGTTTACCTTGGGGTGCCCAAACTGGTTGGCAAAATGCTCGATGATCGGGCTGATGCCATTAAAACTGAAATTGACGAGGCCCGCGCTTTGCAAGAAGAAGCCAAAACCATTTTGGCCTCTTATGAACGCAAACGCAAAGAGGTTGCTGAGCAGTCTGAAGGCATTATCGCGTCAGCCAAAGAAGAAGCACAACTTGCTGCCGATGCTGCAAAAGAAGCGCTTAAGGCAACCATTGCGCGGCGATTGCAGGCCGCCACTGACCAAATTCAATCAGCGCAAGATGCTGCAGTGCGAGAGGTCAAGGACAAAGCTGTTACCATCGCCATTGCGGTAGCAGGGGATGTCATTGCTTCAAATATGGCTGCTAAAGACGAAAATGCACTGATCGATGCTGCAATCAAGGATGTTGGCGTTAAATTGCATTAATCACACCAGAATTAACCTGATAAAACCCGGCCATGTGCCGGGTTTTTTGATTTTTAGGCAAGGTTTCGATACCTTTTCAAGCGCGGGCAGGCTTACATTTTTCCCAATTTATTCAGGATTTCAGGTGCTGGATCGGTCATATCTTTTTCCAATGAAACATTTCAGTAGGTAACCTAAATTTGGAAACTGCCATCATTCACGCCAAAACCACACAAAAAAGGGGCCGCAAAATGCGACCCCCAAATTTCCAATTGTTTAACGCCTACCGGTTAGGTGTGATAAAAATTTCAACCCGACGGTTTTGTTGACGCCCGTTTGCAGTTGCGTTTGAGGCGGTTGGTTGGGTCTCGCCAAGGCCATACGCACGAATGCGGCCACTGCTAACACCGCTATTGACCAACACCGCTCGCACGCTTGAGGCGCGACGCTCTGACAGGTTTTGGTTATGGGCGGCACTGCCGCTCGAATCTGTGTGGCCGACCACCTCGATGGTGGTGTTCGGATATTGCTGGATATTGGCAGCCAGCGCATTTAATGATCGGACAAAGCCCGATCTTAACTGGGCGCTGTCGACCGGAAAGGTGATTGCCTCTGGCAGGGTCACAATCAACTGGCTGCCGGTGTTGACAATCGAAACGCCGCTGCCACCCAATTGTTGACGCAACGCGGCTTCTTGGCGGTCAAGATCGTTACCGACTGCGCCGCCGATACCGGCACCAATTAAGCCACCGATTATTGCGCCGCGCGTGTTGTTGGGGGCAATTGCCGCGCCAACAACAGCCCCAAAGCCGCCGCCCAGCAATGCGCCGGTGCCGGTGTTGTTTGTAGTGCCATCCGAGTTGACGCAAGCGGCCAGACCAAGGCCTGCGATCAATACGAATGCGGGTGATTTTCTTAAAATAGCCATTAAAATACCTCGTTCCTTTGAA
>QIGK01000129.1 GCA_003228875.1 Rhodobacterales bacterium | reverse complement strand
ATATATTGCGAAGAATGGAAATAACGGATATTTGGCCGCACGGTTTCCAGCAAGGCGGCACCTGCCTCGAAATCGGCCTTGTCGGTTGAACGCGGATCAAGTCCCAGATAATTCATCGCCACTGGTAAAATTTCTGTTGGTGCATCAAGCATCGAAACCCCGCAATCCGCCAGTTTGGCAGCGATTTCAAGGTTAAAAATCATATCCCAGCTATTAACTTCAAAATCTTCACCAAGACGTTCGGCGATCATGCCAACATTATAGCCGATGCCGGTGGTGCCCCACATATAGACGACCGCATGTTCGTTATCAGCGTCATAAACCGACGCGCCCGCCATAAGATCCGCATCCATATTGACCAAGTTTGGCAATAGCGATTTATCAAGCGGCTGATATACCCCTGCCGCGATCTGACGCTGCAAGAAATCGGATGTAGGCACCACAACATCATAGCCAGAGCTGCCCGCCAGCATTTTGGCCTCCAACACTTCGTTGGAATCGAACACATCGTAAACCACCTCAATACCAGTAGCAGCGGTGAATTTTTCCAATGTGTCTTCAGCGATATAGTCGGACCAGTTGTAAATGTTTACAACGTTATCTTGCGCCAATGCTGAGCTACCCAAAAGCACCGCAACAATTGATATTGAAATTTTATTATTCATTTTTCTCTCCCAGCTTTAATTTACCAAACAAATAGGACCTTTTTTACCCTCATTATCAAGTAAATTCACGGTTCAGATTGGTTCGAGATAGGTAGCCACCTCAAAACCCTCCATCCGCGCGGCAAAGCTTTGTAACTCCTGTCGCTTTATTGCAGAAAACATTTGGTGGAATTCCTGTGATAAAAGCCGTGTCATGGTCTGGCTTTGCTCAAATACCGTGATGGCGCTGTCCCAGTTGCTTGGCAATTGCGCCATTTCCAAACCGTAAGCATTGCCTTGAACCGGCGCGGCTGGCGCTTTGCGGTTTTCCATTCCGTCCATGGCCCCAGCCAAAATTGCCGCCACCAGCAGGTAAGGATTGGCGTCAGCGCCAGACACGCGGTGCTCAATGCGCCGCGCGGCTGGCAGCCCGCCGGGAATTCGGAGGGCTGTGGTGCGGTTTTCATAACCCCAGCCAATGCCGGTGGGCGCATGGGCATTGGGTTTCAGGCAGCGGTATGAATTCAGATGCGGTGCAAAAATCAGGGTGGATGCTGCCATGTTTTCCAACAATCCCCCCACTGCATGGCGCAAAATATCGCTGCCTTTATCGCTGCCATCATCAAAAATATTTTTGCCCGCTTTATCCAGCATACTGAAATGCACATGCATACCGCTGCCGGCCCGATCCAGATAAGGTTTGGCCATAAAGCTGGCGGCAAACCCGTGTTTGCGCGCCACTCCTTTGACAATGCGTTTAAAAAACTGGGCATTATCAGCGGCGCGCAACGGGTCTGCAATATGCAGCAGGTTTATTTCAAACTGGCCTGCACCGCTTTCGGAAATTGTTGCATCTGCTGGAATACCGTATTCGGCGCAGGCCGCATAGACATCTGCAAAAAACGCATCAAAATGGTCCAGATCCTGCATCGATAGTATCGCATCCCCCGAAACCGGTGACGGGACCGAGGCCGGTTGCGCAGCGCTGGCATCCAGCAGATAAAATTCCATTTCCAATGCCACTACCGCTGTCAGGTTTTCTGCCTGCAACTGGTCGACCACCTTTGCTAGAACCTGTCTTGGGTCGACCATCGAGGGCGCGCCGGTATCATCCGTCATCCAAAGCGGAAAAAACTGTGACGGGTTTTCCAGCCAGTTTTCATTCAGCGGCCCGCGACCGGTTGGCAAGCAAATACCGTCAGCATCTCCGGTCTCAAAAACCAGCTTGCTATCGACAATATCCTGCCCCCAAATATCAACCGTGGATGCAGAAAATGGCATCCGCATCTTGCCATCAACCAGTTTTTCCATTTGCGAGGCGGGCATCAATTTGCCACGCCAAATGCCGTTCAAATCACAAATTCCGGCTCGAATCATCTGGTCAGTCAAATCGGTTTCCTTTTTTCAATATGATGACTTTGAAATTTGCCAATTGCACGAGCAATCTTCACATCGCGGTAAACTTATGTAAAACACAAGCAACCCAACCGTGCAAAAGCAAAAACATGCCTCAAAAAATAATTATTCATCTGCCTGCACCTGTGAAAAAATCGGTTGACGCAGGCGCGCATAATTTCTTTTCAATCTTGCGCCAGACATTTGAGACCGCAGGCTATGAAACCGTGACCCGTAGACAGCGAAAATATTCCGGGGTTGCTGCGTTATTCGGGAAAGACCTGCATATATTTGACATTGACGGGGCAGTTGGGCGTCGGGCGCTGAACGTGCGGCGCGCCCATTTCTATCCGTTTTGGTCCCTAGAAAATGCAGGCACAAGGCGGACGCCAAGAATTGCCGGAAAGGTTTTTGACCCTAAATCTGTGAATGCGCTTAAGGCTCAGGATTTTTTTAACAAAATATGTGTGCGAAACCTTCCGGCCGCGCCTGAAGTTCTGCCCGAGGATGATTTTATTTTTGTGCCCTTGCAGGGCAGATTGCTGAAGCGGCGCAACTGGCAGTTTGCCAATTGCAAACAAATGATTGATAGCATTCTTGCGCAAGAACCAACTCGTAAAATTCTGGTAAAACCGCATCCGCGCGAAACCTATTCCCGGGCCGAGCAAGCTTTCATTTCCGAATTATCGCGTTTCCCGCAAATAAGTATTACCAAGGCCGATACGCACAGTTTATTGGCGCAATGCAGTTATGTCGCCACCCAGAATTCGGCTGTGGCATTTGAGGGTTTTCTTTACCAGAAACCGGCGATCCTGTTTGCCAAATCCGATTTTCATCATATTTGCCAAACAGTTACATCCCCTGATCAGGCCACAGAGGCTTTTGCCAAACTAGCCGTTGAGCGCCCGGCATTTGAAAAATTCATCTATTGGTACTTGCAGCTAAATTGCATCAATGCCGGGCGCGACGATGCGGGCACGGTGATTTTGAAAATGGCCCGCGAATGCGGCTGGGACATGCCTAGCGCAACAGAACCAGAATAAGAATTCCGCTGACCACCAAGGCAATGCCTATTGCCTCACGTCTGGATATTTTTTCTTTGAAAATCAGCCATGACGCCGCGATCGTGAACAGCAATTCAACCTGCGCCAAGGCTTTGACATAAGCTGCGTTTTGCAATGTCATGGCGGTAAACCACCCCAATGAGGCCAGCGCGCCCACCAGCCCCACCAGCGCTGAAATGCGCCAACTTTTCAGAACTTTGCTGATCTGGCCTTTTTCAAAAATCGTCAGATATATCAGCATAACAACGGTTTGAAACGCGGTGGTATAGGCCAGCATTGTGGCTCCCCGTATCAGAAAATCCCCCGTATCCAGAGACAGGGATGCGGCGCGATACCCAACCGCCGATATCCCGAAAAGCGCGCCACATCCCAGCCCGATCAGCGCGGCGCGGCTGAACAAGCCTTTGCGGATACCTTGCAAAGATGACATCACCACAACCCCGAATGTCGAAATCATTATGGCAAATATTGCCCAAAGACTGATCCGGTCATTCAACAGCAGAAACCCGATGATCGCCGCTTGAATGACCGCCGTTTTGGAAAATGTCGTGCCCACTGCAAAATTTCGCAAGCCAAACAGATAGACCAGCAAAAATGTCGCCCCGATCTGGGCCAAGGCCGCAATAATCCCGAACCCGATAAAACCGGATGTTGGCGCAGGGATCGCATATTCAAACCGGAAATGCAGCAAAGCCAGAACTGTCAACGCCACCGGAACCGCAAAAATAAACCTCGAAAAGGTGGCGCCCATGGTGGAAAGCCGCCCCTTTAGGTGCTTTTGCAAGATTGATCGCAGGTTTTGCAAAAACGCCGCCGCGATGGTGATCGGGATCCAGATTTCCATTAAATTTTATGTCCTGTCTAAATTGACATTAGGAATGTTTTTGAGCACATCAGGCGCGCCAGCTAAAGCTCTTTTACCTTTTTACGTAGGTCTACCTTTTGGATTTTGCCGGTTGAGGTTTTTGGTAATTCTTCGAAAAACACAGATTTGGGCCGTTTGAATCCGGCCAGATGTTCGCGACAATGGCTGATAATTTCAGCCTCGGTTGCCGCCATACCCGGTTTTAGTTCCACAAAAGCACAAGGCGTTTCGCCCCATTTCTCATCGGGCCGCGCCACCACAGCCACCGCTGCTACGGAGGGGTGGCCAAAAATAACCCCCTCAATTTCAATGCTGGAAATATTTTCGCCCCCCGAAATAATAATATCTTTGGCACGATCCCGCAGTTGGATATAACCATCGGGGTGCATCACCCCCAGATCACCGGAATGGAACCAGCCCCCCGCAAATGCCTCGTCCGTGGCGGCATCGTTTTTCAGATAGCCTTTCATGACAATATTGCCGCGCATCATCACCTCGCCCATGGTTTCGCCGTCCCACGGCACCGGCTGCATGGTTTTCGGGTCGATCACCGCGACATCTTCTTGCACCAGATAGGGCACGCCTTGGCGGGCTTTCAGATTGGCCTGTTTG
>QIGK01000123.1 GCA_003228875.1 Rhodobacterales bacterium | reverse complement strand
ATCATAATCCCAAGATCGGCCCGCATGCTTCGCGTCAGCATGCCCACCGCAGGGGTCGGCACCGGCCCCAGCAAATAGGCATCCATGCCCACCGATGTCAGCCCCGCCGTCAGCGCCGTTTCCAGCATATAACCAGAACGGCGGGTATCTTTGCCAATAACCACGCGATGCGACCCGTTGGTTTGGCGAAAATAATGCCCAACTGCTGCGCCCAGTTTAAGCGCCATTTCTGCGGTCATCGGGTGGCAATTTGCCCGCCCGCGAATGCCGTCTGTTCCAAAAAATTTCCGTGTCATTTATTGCCCTATCCCTGCCCGCCATAGATCAATCGCCTGCTTTGTTTCCCCAATATCATGGACCCGCAACATCTGCACGCCTTGGTTTAACCCTTGCAGCCCCAGCGCGACGGAGCCAGCAAACCGTTGCCGAGCATCGGGCACATTGGCCACACGGTGAATCACGCTTTTGCGTGACGCCCCCAGCAGTATTGCACAGCCAAGCCCGTGAAAAATGCTTATGCCACGGATCAGTTTAAGGTTATGTTCAACAGTTTTGCCAAAGCCAATCCCGGGATCAACCATAATTTTATGGCGCGGGATGCCAGCCGCCTCACATGCCCGCAGCCGGGTTTCAAAATAATCAAAGACATCCAGCAACACATTGTTATAGCTAGGGTTATCCTGCATGGTCTCTGGCGGACCAGCGCTGTGCATCAGGCAAACGGCTTCTGCTTTTTTTGCGATTTTCATGCTGTCAGGGTCAAATGACAACGCCGTCACATCATTAAACATAGCCGCCCCCGCCGTGATCGCCGCTGCCGCGACATTGGCTTTGCGGGTATCAATGGAAAGCGGGCCGTCAAGCTGTGCAATTACCGGCAGGGTGCGCTCAATTTCTATGTCAGAATCGACATATTCAGCGTTGGGGCGGGTGGATTCGCCGCCAATATCAATGATATCCGCCCCTTGTTGCTGCATCTTTTTGGCTGCCGCCACAGGGTCTTGGTGCAAACCGCCATCAGAAAAACTGTCAGGCGTCACGTTCAGAATGCCCATGATAGACGGGTGCTGCATCGGAATTCCGCAAATGTCCTTGCGTGGTTTTATTAGACGATCAAGCACCGCTTTTGGCAGTTCAAAAGCCGGAACAATTTCCCCCGCCTTACCGCGTTGCATTTTTTCAACCCGATCAAACCAAAGCGGCCCTCCAGCCAGCTTAACCGCGCCTAATGGGCGGCTCGTATCAGTTTGAACGATCGGCCTAAAATAGTCTTTCACCCAGATTTCCATTTGATCGAACAACCCATGGAGCCGATTTGATCAACCGGACCTTTGCCAGTTTTTGCTATCTGTTTCATGGCCTCATATAATTCACGCGGCGTATTGTCAGGGCTGGGATTGGCGCCCGAAGAATCCAATCGCCCACGAAATTGCAATTCAAAATTGCTATTGAACCCAAAGAAATCCGGCGTGCAAACCGCGCCATAAGCTTTAGCAATCTCTTGGGATTCATCGTGTAAATACGGAAAATTAAACCGGTTATCAGAGGCAAATTTTACCATATTCTCAAAGCTGTCCTCAGGGTAAACATTGGCATCATTGCTGCAAATCGCCGCCACACCGATGCCCAGTTCTTGCAAGGCTTTACCATCGCGCGCCAATTTATCAGAAACCGAAGTGACATAAGGGCAATGGTTGCAGATATACATGATCAACACACCATTTTCCCTTGCAAGGCTTTGAAGATTATAAGTTTTTCCATCGGTTGCAGGTAAATTAAAATCTGGGGCTTTCCAGCCAAAATCACAGATAGGGGGGTGGGCAGCCATGTTATTCTCCGTTCAATTCTAATGGTGAAGTCAACCGTGCAACCGCCAGCCCATCACATTCGGGCAGCGTTGCATCACCAATCACAGCCAGCATATTAGCCGAAAATTGTTGCGCCAGCCATGCGGCCAATCCGCAAGCAGCAAAGCTTTCGGGGGTTTCAACCGCATCCAGCACAATGCGTGAAGGTGCCCAAACCGAAAGCTGGTCTTGTTTCATTGCCCAGTCCAGTTCGGTGCGGCTGTCAACCACAACACAGCGTTGGTCTTTGCCTGCCAGCACCCAAGCATTTTGTTCAATCGACAACAGATCAATTCGCCGTTGCGCCATGGTAGCAGCCGATTTTGGCGCGCTTTCAACGGCGGGTTCAACACATATTATCGCAGGCAATTCATGGGCGGCTATGGCATCCAGCCAGCCCGCCAAATCTTTGCTATGCAGCACCGAATTATCCATAAAAACCACCAGCGGGCGCGGCGTTGCATCGACCTGTTCGACGGGTTCAACCTTGTGCAGAGCTTCCACCTTGTCTTTTTGGCTGCGGACAATCTCAACGCCCAGCGTGCCTGGAATTCGGTCCAGCTTTTCAATCCGCACAAAAGCACGCACCGCGCGCTTGTCTTCCAATATCCGCTCAGCCACCCGTTCAGCCAGTGTTTCCAACAGGTTGATACGTTCGGTTGACAGTTGCAATTCAATTGCTTCGGTGATGGAATCATAAGAAATAACCTGATCGACATCATCGTCTTGCGCAGCATTGTGGCGGCCAACTTCTAGCACCACGTTAAACCGAATGCGCTGGTCAACGCCGCGTTCCGATTGAAACGCACCGATTTCGACATCGCGTTCATAATCGCGCACCGAAATCCTGTCCAACGGATCATTGCCCCCAGTGGCAACTGACCGCGCGCTTGGCGATTCAAATGCGATTGCTGTGTCATCCATTAGATTTCCCCTTTTCCCTTGGGCTGTTTATCACATGGAATATTCTGATCAAGCCAGCCTTAAGCGACCTACTGCCCAACGTTGCACCTGATATTGAATATTGAATGATTAACTCTGACATGCAATAGTTACACATTGCAAAGCTCCGGGGATCAAAGTGAAAAAACTGCCATTTGCCAAAATATTTTTTTTATCAATCGCGCTTGTTTTTCCCGCATCAATCAGTTTTGCGGGCTGTGACCAGCCACTGTCTGGGTCACAGTATGACAGGGTCGTCAATGGCCGGACCATTGATCAGACTATCTTTAATACTGCGATATTGCAGTTAACCAATAATATCCGCTGTAAGCGAGGTTTACGCCCGTTTACCACACAAAGCGATGTTTTTGGCGCCGCCACCACCCATGCCCGCAATATGGCGGCCACGCAAACCTATAGCCATACCCTGAATATAAGACGTGCCCGAACCCTGCGCGAACGCCTGCAAACCCAAAATTCCAACTTTCGCACCGCAGCAGAAAATATAGCAAAGACTTTTGTCTATGTTCTCAATAACATAGGGTTTATTGAATCAGGTCGATGCAGCTTTAGATACACCTCAAACGGTCAAACGGTGCAGGTACATACCTATGGCAGTTTGGCAGAAGAATTGGTGAATTCTTGGTATAGTTCTCCGGCTCACCGTAGAAATATCGTAAGCCGCAGGTTAACGCGAATGGGCGCAGGCTTGGGTATTGATAAAAACACACCCCTTTGTGGGCAATTATATGCTGCGCAAGTATTCGCAGGCTAATTTTCGCGACTTAAATCGGATAACGGTAAAATATGTGGTCACCGATGGTGGAGGTTTTTTGCATGGCTGATGCCCAGTTTGGGCTTACGGTGTCGCTGTGATAAAAGGTTGCACCGCCGGTTAACACCCTTGCGCGGCCTTCAATCATCATAGCCGCCAGTTTGCCCACCCGCACAAAAGCGCGAGGCTCGCCAATTAATTCAAGTTTGCCGTCACAAATATATGAAAACTGGCAAGCATTTCGCCGCGAACTGCCTTGTGAGATAACCCGACACACCGAATCGGGGAACCGCACCGAATCAACCCTGTTTAGAATTACTTCCGCCACAGCCATTTGCCCCCAAATATCCTCGCCACGGGCCTCAAAATAAATTGCTTCGGCCAGACATTTCCATTGCGGGCCGCCATCGGCTGCGGGCATGGCATCCAGCAAGGCTACGTCAAAAATCGGAATAACCGGGCTGAATTCAGTGCCGCGCCGTGATACCTGAACCGCCGAGGCCAGAATGTTTGATTCAACGTCAGCATCGGATTGCCCGGCCAACAAGCCACTAATGCCCCGATGTTTTGGCCGCCCAGAGGATGCCAGCGGCACGCCGCCAAGTTCAGCCAAACGATCAATGGTCATGGCATTCATCACCACCCGTTCCAGCGACATCATCGCCAAAATCTGGCTTTGCACCAGATCAGCAGGGTTATGGGGCACCAAAAGCGTTACCCGCTCAGCTTTTGCACCGCTAATCAGCAGTATAAACACGGTGCTGAACACCAATACAAAAGAAGTCAGTAAAACCCAATACCACTTCAAATTCTGAACTTTATCGGAAAACATCCGCCCTCTTATCACAACAAAATGGCCCGGCTCCAAACAGGTTGGAGGCAAGCCAAGGATTCATTTCTAGCCTGCAATCTCCCATATTGGCTTGACCTCTGTCTAGGGCCTTGCCCAATTTAGCGTAAGCGTTGGTTCGCCCCCACATTTCTTATCGCGCGTTGATATGCGATTCCGTCCTTTCATAGATTTGAAGGGAGTTTCTCTATGGA
>QIGK01000121.1 GCA_003228875.1 Rhodobacterales bacterium | reverse complement strand
TGTGTCTGTTTTTTCCGGCATTCTTGTTGACGGATTTTCCTATGGCATGATCCTGTTCATGATTTCGGTGGGTCTGTCGATCACCATGGGGTTGATGCGGGTGATTAATCTGGCCCATGGCGGCTTTGCCCTGATCGGCGGGGCCACAGCCCACTGGCTGACCACCGGGCTTGAGGTGAATTATTATATCGCGGTGCCGCTGGCGGTGTTGGCTACCGTGATCATGGCGGTGGGGATGGAGCGGGTGTTTTATCGCAAAATTTACCAATTCACCGAATTGCAGCAGGTGTTGGCCACCATTGGCATCACGTTTTTGATCATTGCTTCGGTCAATTATCTGCTTGGATCAACCATTTTGCCGATCAAAATTCCCGAGGCTTTCAGCACCTCGATCGACCTTGGCTTTCGCACGCTACCCGGGCACCGGCTGGTGGTGATTATCATGGGGCTGATAGTGGCGGCAGCGCTTTATTTTCTTTTGGAGCATACCCGCTTTGGTATCCAGCTGCGCGCCGCCGTGGATAACCGCAATATGGCGGCCGCGCTTGGGGTAAATACGGTGCGCATTTACGGCGTAGCTTTTGGTCTTGGGGCTGGTTTGGCGGCGTTTGGCGGAATTTTGGGGGCGGAGCTACTGCCAATTGATGCCTATTACCCGTTGCGCTATATGGTGCTGTTTTTGGTGGTGGTGGCCGTGGGAGGTATGGGCAGCATTGCCGGCTCGTTTTTTGCCGCCATCGGCTTGGGAATTATTGACACAGCTGCGCGCTATATCGTGCCTGAATATGGCACAATTTTCTTTTTCATTGCGATGATGCTGGTTTTGACATTGCGTCCGCGCGGGCTGCTGGGGAGAGTTTGACGTGAGTGTTGATGTAACAAAATCCAAAACCCGAAATAGGTTCAAGCCAAAAATCAGCCGCCGGGTGCTGCTGGATCTCGTATTGGTTACTGCCGGGATCGCGGCGTTTTTTGTCTTTCCCAACAGCCTAGGGTTTATGACCCGGATATTGATCATGATCATCATGGTTTTATCGCTTGATCTGGTGCTGGGCTATGCTGGGGTAGCCTCACTTGGCCATGCAGCACTTTTTGGCACCGGGGCTTATGCGGCGGGAATGTTTGCGGTTTATGCTTCGGCCAATCCGTTGCTCGGGCTGGTGGTCGGGGCGGTTGCAGGGGCGGTGATTGCCTTTGTTTCCGGGTTAATATTGATGCGCGCCAGCGGGCTAACTTTGCTGATGCTTTCCATTGCTGTGGCGCAGATTTTGTTTGAAGTCGTGAATAGCGAGCGCGATTTGACCGGTGGGTCAGACGGGTTGCTCGGCATTGATATGGACCCGATTCTGGGTATTTATGCTTTTGATTTCTTTGGCCGAACCGGATACTGGTATGCGCTGATCGTTCTGGTGCTGGTGTTTATTTTGTTGCGAATCGTGGTGGCTTCGCCCTTTGGGTTGGTCGCACGGGGCATTCATGAAAGCCATGAGCGCATGCGGGCCATTGGCACCTCGGTCTATTGGCGGCTGGTCGGGATCTATACGTTGGCGGGGGGCATTGCCGGTATCGGCGGCGCGCTTTCAGCGCAAGTGACCGAGCTGGTTAGCTTAGAATCCTTGGGCTTCAACCTGTCAGCCGAAGCGATGATCATGCTTATTCTGGGCGGCACAGGCCGGTTATATGGCGCGATATTTGGCACGGTGATCTTTATGACCGTGCATCATACCGCGGCCTCAATTGACCCGTTCAACTGGCTGTTTGTCATTGGCGGCATGGTGCTGTTTGTGGTTTATTTTGTGCCCGAAGGCTTTATGGGCCTGCCCGCGCGGCTGGGCAAACATCTGGGGCTGCGCAAATGAGTATGGGTCTGGAAGTCAGCCATCTGAACAAGAACTTTGGTGGTATCAAGGTAGCGCGTGATATCAGCTTTGATCTGAAGCCGGGGGATCGAAAGGCGTTGATCGGGCCAAATGGCGCTGGAAAAACCACCTTTGCCAACTTGATCACCGGCACCTTGAAGCCCAATAGCGGCTCGATCCGGCTGGACGGGGTCGATATTGTGAAGCTGAAAGAAAGCAAGCGGGTCAAGGCCGGAGTGGCAAAAACCTTTCAAATTACCACTTTGTTCAAGCGCATGTCGGTGCGCGAAAACATTCGCCTGCCGATTTTGGAGCGCGATGGTAAAAGCCACGGCTGGTTTGGCCGCGCGGAGCGCTTTGTGGCGGTTGAGGATGAAATTGATGAATTGCTTGGACAGTTCAACCTGCTTGATTTTGCTGAAATGCCAGTGCAGGATCTGGCCTATGGCCAGCAGCGGTTGGTGGAAATGGCGCTGACGCTGGCGCTGAAACCACGCATTCTAATATTGGATGAGCCATCCGCAGGGGTGCCGAGCAGTGATAGCCATATCATCATTGACGCCATTGAGCGCCTGCCCAAGGATCTGTCGGTATTGATCATCGAACATGACATGAAGCTGGTTTTCAAAGTGGCCAGCCGGATTGTGGTTTTGGTGAACGGCGCGATTCTAACCGAAGGCACGCCCGAGGAGATCAGCCAAAACCAACAGGTGCGCGATCTTTATCTGGGAGCCCGCCATGAGCACTGAAACCGTTTTGAAGCTGGCCAATGTCAAAGCCGGATATGGTGATACGCAGGTGCTGAATGATATTTCGTTTTCGGTAGCCAAGGGAGAGCGTCTGGCCATTATCGGGCGCAATGGCGTGGGAAAATCAACTTTGCTTAACACCCTGATGGGGTTAACCGATATGCATTCTGGCAGCATCGCGCTGCATGGTCAGGCCGTAGAAGCCTTGCCGGCCCATAAACGCGCGGCGCGCGGCTTGGGGCTGGTGCCACAAACCCGCGATATTTTTACCTCACTTACGGTTGAGGAAAACCTGCTGGCCGGAACCAAGAAAAAATCCAGTATTGAAGAGGCTTACACGCTGTTCCCGCGTTTGAAAGAACGGCGCGGCAACAGTGGCGACCAGCTTTCGGGTGGCGAGCAGCAGATGCTTTCCATCGCCCGCACCCTGATGGGAAACCCCGACGTGGTGATGCTGGATGAACCCTTTGAAGGGTTGGCTCCGGTAATATGTGAAATGCTGATGGAGGTATTTGAAAAACTGGCCGATGGCGATCACACCATTGTTCTGGTTGAGCAACACACCGAGCTTGCACTGGAATTTTCGGACCGGATGTTGATTTTGGACAATGGAGAAATTGTGTTTCACGGGCAAACCAGCGAAGTGCGCGATAATCCGGAAATTCTGGAGCGCTATATCGGGTTGGGCATGGCGTAAGGCAAATCTATAAAGGAGAAAAGAAATGGGCATGATCGAAGGACATATGGTAATTGAACCGCCCAAGGGTGTGCCGGTATGGGATATAGACCCCTATGATCCGACAATTCTGGTGGACCCGGATAGCTATTACGCCGAGCTGCGCTCAAAAGGCCCGTTTGCCTATATTCCGAAATATTCGATTTTGGCCTGCGGGCGGCATGAAGAAACCCAAGAGGTTTTTTCGGATCATGAAAGGTTTGTGTCGTCGCGCGGGGTTGGCTTGCAGGATTTTCATCTGGAAAAACCATGGCGCCCACAAAGCCTGGTGGTAGAGGCCGACCCGCCCTATCACAGCAAAACCCGAAAAGTGCTGATGCGGGCTTTGTCCCCCAAGGCGACCGGCGCGCTTAGGGAAGTTTTTCAGGCCGCCGCCGACAAGCTGATTGACGAGCTGCTGGAACGGGGCAGTTTTGAGGCCATTGTCGATATGGCGGAAGCATTCCCGACAACGGTATTTCCGGCCGCTGTGGGTTTGAAAAGCAGCAACAAACGCGCCTTGATTGATTATGGTGCCATGGTTTTTAACGGGCTGGGGCCAGATAACGCGCTGCGCCGCAAATCCATGGCCATGGGACCAGATATCGTGCCGTGGATTACGGAGCAATGCCAGCGCAAAAACACTCAACCCGGGGGGTTTGCAGCGACAATATTTGAAGCGGTGGATGCTGGTGAGATCAACGAGGAAGAAGGCGAAATGCTGGTGCGCTCCTTGCTTTCGGCAGGGGTAGATACCACGGTAACCGGCATTGGTAACGCGCTTTGGTGTCTGGCCAGCTTTCCCGAGCAATATGAAAAGCTTAAGGCTGACCCAAAGCTGATCCGCCCGGCCTTTGAAGAAGTGCTTCGTTTTACTTCGCCAGTGCATTCCTTTTGTCGCACGGCGGATGTGGATACCAATGTGGCTGGGGTTGATATACTCAAAGGCACCAAAATTCTGTGTGTCTTGGGTGCGGCCAATAGCGATGCGCAAAAATGGCCGGAGCCGGAGAAATTTGATGTCACCCGCAAACCCATGGGACATCTAGCCATGGGCAGTGGCATTCATACTTGCGTGGGCCAAAATCTGGCGCGGGCTGAAGTAGCGGCGGTGCTTACCGCACTGGTCAATAAAGTGGACAAGATCGAATTTAACGGCCAAGCCGAGTGGCGGCCCAATAATGCGATACATGCACTGGATACGCTGCCAATTGCTTTAACAAGAATAGGGCTGGCTGATAATAACAGGTAAAGCCATGAATATACCAACAAGCCAGAGATCAAAGCCTGAGGGCGTAGCCAGCCAGTTATGCCCGAAAGGCAGGTTATCCAAGCCCACTAAGGCGTTTCAGGGGCGCCAAATTGTGGATATAGCTACCTACACTCCGTATTTCTTGTCAGCGGTGAATAACGCGCTTTCGCGCGGAGCCTCGCAATATTACCTGAAAATGTTTAATATCGGCATTGTCGAGTGGCGGGTTATCTCGATGCTGGCGATCGAACCGGATATTCGGGCGCGGCGGATTTGCGAGGTTGTCTCCTTGGATAAATCCGGCACCAGCCGTGCCTTGAAACGTTTGCTGGAATTAAACCATGTTTCGTTTGAGGCATCCCCGACCGACCCAAGGCGTAAAATATGGCGGCTGAATGCGCGGGGTTATGCGCTGCATGACCAGATATTGCTGGAAGCACTGGCAAGGGAGCGCAAGCTTATCAAAGGGGTTGATCCGGCAGATCTGGAGATTTTTCTGAAAGTCATTCGTCAGATGCTCCGGAATGTTGAAAAGCTGGAAGCGTTAGACGGTTAAGTCGGTTTGCTTTTCATCTTAAAGCGAAAATCGCAATAGGACGCGCCTTTCATAATAGTCTGGGTGCGGGTCAGCTCGATATCCGGGTTATAGCCAATGCATAGCGCGCCATCTCGGTTGCAGGAGAGCAGGTGGCCAATATCGCCCAGCCCCATTTCCTTGTAAATTTCCGAGAACTTGCAGCGGCGGATATTGAAATCCAACTTCTCCGGGCTGCGGTGCAGCATTTCCACCTCCAAAGCCCCGCCTGCTTCCCAAAGTGGAATCAGATCAGCAAAATCTTCCAGATCGGGCAGCTCATCGCCGTCGCCGCGAATGGCTTTTCCTTGGGCAATGGCAGAGCTGGTAACCGACTGGGTCAGCACCGCCTCGGCCTCCTCTTTTCCGTGCCGTTCTTCTATTACGTCATAAATCTCTTTTAGAATGGCGGCTTCAATACGCCGGATTTCCAACATCGGTATCGGGTCACTCATCGGATTTCCTTTCAAATATTTGTAGGATCATTGGGTTTCAAAAACCACAAGACAACCGCAACATTGCGATGGGTCAAGCACCAGCGTTTCCCCGATTTTTTGCGGGCTAAACCCGTTTTGATCAAGAATTTTCTGCACGTCATCCACATTGGCCACAAGGGCGGCGAAACCAACAAGATGGTCATCTTCCCGCGCCAGCTCTACGCCGGGATAGGCTTTTGAAAAGCTATCAAAGCTATGGATAACAAACTGCACCCGCCCGCAAGAGATAATAATCACCCCGTCTTTTGAGCTGCTGAGGCTGGCCCCCCAATGCTCTTGATAATGCAGGGCTGCTGTGGCTGGGTCTTGGGCTACGGCGATGATTTTGCTTAATTCTGTGCTGCCGTTCTTATGTTTGGTGAAAGTATCACGCAAATAGTGCTGCGGGGTTTTGTGCTCGCAAGAAATCCAGTATATCGGGGCCGGTCCGGCTTTTGGCAACACAACGGAAAACGCCAAATCAAGGACTTCCCCATCAGGCAAGGTCCAGTCCCGTTCACCCTCAATGAGCGGGGCAACCTCGAACCCGTTTTCGCTAAGCCGTGCGTGGGTGGCTTGGGCATTTTTGCTGGCCGCAACCAGCAAAACCGGCCGGTCGGGGATTTTCAGCGCCTGCACCATTGGCGGCGGGGCGATCTCTGGGTCGTCCAGAGACATCATCTCAATAAAATTGGGCACATTTTCATGGGGGTTTTCAAAACAAATTAACCGGTTGCTCATGCCTGGCAACTGGCCACGTGGCGTAATGGAAAACCCCATGCGGGCAAAAATATCGGCTGCACCCGTGCTGTCAGCAACCGACAGCATCAAATGGTCGATACCGGTGATATTGTTAGGCATATATAAGTCTCCAACGGATTGGCCCAGCTTGGGAAGTCGCATCAATAACAG
>QIGK01000046.1 GCA_003228875.1 Rhodobacterales bacterium | reverse complement strand
CTCACCGTAAGTTTTACCTTTACGGATCATGTCAAAATAACGATGCGCCAATGCGATGTTTCGAAACAAGGTTTCGTCGCGCGGCGCAGCTGTATTCTCGAGGATTAGTTTCGTTTCAACACCTCGCTTGCGATGCTGGAACTTTGACGCGATATTGAGATATTCTCCAGTTATTCGTTCTGTCTGTCGTCAGCACCTGCGAGGGTTGTTCGCCGCCGCCCCCGCGATGATTTCCCTTGCCGCAACGCCTCGATCATGGCGGCCTTCAGTCGGCCGCGCGGCTGAGCATAGATAGCGGCATAGATCGTTTCATGGCTGACGCGGCGATCAGGATTGTTGGGGTGCATGGCCCTGAGCTTGCCTGCGATCTGCTCTGGAGACCAGCCCAAATGCACCAGCTTGCCATGCACCCAAGTGTGCAGCGTGCTGCCCTCGAGCAGCCTGCGAAGTCTCCGACTTCGTGCACGGCGCGTGTCATAGTTCTGACGCCCCGCCAGAGGGCAATAGCCGCCATCATCCCCATTGCCACGGGCAATTTCCCGCCCGATCGTGCTTGGTGAGCGCCCCAACATGGTTCCAATCGCCCGCAGGCTTACCCTTCGTCGGTATTCGGCAAAGATCACGCCGCGTTCCTCGCTATTGAGGTGTTTGTATCGTCTGTCCATCGCAACATCCTATGCCCCTTGGGCGGTCGGTGTTGCACTTGAAACTTGAGTCTAAGCCGCAGGCATTTCGCCGGAACTGACCGACCAAGTGTTGTTTTTCCGTCGTGATCTGTTGGCAACCTAAATTGCGTCAATTTCTTTTTGATAGGCATAAAGCGCTGGCAAGCCACCGGTATGAATAAATAACACCCGCATTCCAGACCTGATTTGGTTGGTTTTCAACAAGTCCAACAACCCTGCAAAGCTTTTGCCAGTATAAACCGGATCAAGCAACAAGCCTTCGGTGCGCTTCCGGCGATTGCAGATACATTGGTCGCACACGCGGTTGGCCGACTGATGGCTAAACACCACCGGGCAGAGGGCGGCGCATATCAACTCGATATGCGTTGTGCCCATACATTCTTCTCCGCAAGCTGTATCGCTGCGTTCGTCATATTCTGGATTTAACGAGTCCTGACCCTAGAAAAAGACTTCGGATAAGCGCAATATCAAAATTGATGGCGTCAGTTTGAAAAATTTTCTATGATTGCGCCCCGCTGTTGGACAACTGCCCGCGCGCAAACATGCCCTGCATGCAGTGCCTCTTCGGAGCTTCCGCTTATTAGCAATGCTGCCAGATAAGCACCTGAAAAACTGTCCCCTGCTGCCGTTGTATCAACAATTTTTTCTGCGGGCCGAAAAATCATCTCGTTATCAATGGGTGAGCCTATCGGCAAAGGGCCTTCCGCCCCTCTTTTTAAAGCACCTGTCTTTACACCATATCGGTTGAATCGTTCCAGAATTTCTTTGCAGTTTCTGTCGCCAAAAATTTCCATTTCGTCATCCATTGACGGTAAAGCAATGTCGCATTGTTTCCACGCGCTCTCAATCACGCGGCGTGCTTGTTTTGGATTGTCCCAAAGCTTTGGGCGATAGTTGGAATCAAAAGCAAACAGCCCGCCTTTTTTGCGAAATTCATTGATCCAGATCAGAAATGCCGACCGGATGTGATCCGGCAAGATGGCAAGGGAAATTCCTGAGGCATAAATCACATCATAGGACAGAAGACTGTCAAAATACGGCATGCCATCAGGCCTCTGAAACAAGCGGCGCGCTGCTGAATTTTCTCGCCAATAGGAAAAAGATCTTTCGCCTTTTTCGTTCAGATTTATGGTGTAAATACCGGGCAAAAGATCGCTGTCGCGCGTAATGCCATCCACCAATACCCCTTGCTGGCTGACAAATTGGACCAGACGCTTTGACAATTTGTCCCTGCCAACAGCCGAAATAA
Organism: Rhodobacterales bacterium; assembly: GCA_003228875.1. GTDB lineage: Bacteria > Pseudomonadota > Alphaproteobacteria > Rhodobacterales > Rhodobacteraceae > UBA3077. The sequence continues at coordinate 2,825 of QIGK01000046.1, read as the reverse complement.
ATGCAACATCATGTTCAGGCGCAAGGTTGCGACGAAGATAAACTGCCGTGTTCAATGTATCGCCAGCAAAACCAAGACGCGCCAGATTTGGATCCCCATCAAGCAATAATTCAATCATCGCTTCACCAACACAGGCAATTCTCATTTTATTCTCCGCAGTTGGCTTGTGATTACCGCGCCATCCAGCCGCCATCAACCGTCAATATCGTCCCGTGGACGTAATCTGAAGCTGCGGAGGCAAGGAACAGAACCGGCCCCGCAAAATCTTCGGGTTTGCCCCAGCGCCCGGCAGGAATACGATCAAGGATGGCTTTGAAACGGTGCGGATCGGCGCGCAGCGCCTGAGTGACGTCGGTGGCGATATAGCCCGGCGCGACGGCGTTCACGTTCACGCCTGATGCGGCCCACTCGTTGGCAAATGCTTTGGTCAACTGGCCGATGCCGCCTTTTGAGGCTGCGTAGCCAGGCACGTTGATACCGCCCTGAAAGGTCAGAAGCGATGCCGTAAAAATGATCTTGCCTGAACCTTGCGCCACCATTGCTCGGCCAATTTCGCGGGTCAGGCGGAATTGCGATGACAGGTTTATCTCAAGCACATCATCCCAATCATCATCGCTGTGATCAACTGCGGGCGCGCGCCTGATTGTCCCCGCGTTATTGACCAAGATATCAATCCGAGGGGAGTCAGCAAGGGCCTGTGCGGCAAAATCCAGCACCGCCTGCTTGTCAGCGAAATCACATTTGTAGGCTGTAAAACGGCGCCCCAAGGCGGTCACATCTTGTTCAATTTGGCTGCCGGAGATTTCCAGCGATGCACTGACGCCAATGATGTCTGCACCGGCCTGCGCCAGTGCCTGCGCCATGGCGCGGCCCAGCCCTCGCTTGCATCCGGTAACCAATGCGGTTTTGCCGCTTAAATTGAAACTATCGATAACGCTCATGTTTTATCTTTCTGTTGGACAGCAGTTTGGGGTGCGCAGGAAGCGTCTAGCGGTATAGCATTGTTGGCAACCACATCGACAGTTGCGGCACGAATGTAAGCAGGAACAGCACAAAAATAAGCGGGATCAGGAATGGCGCTGTGGCAACCACGCAGCGTTCAAACGGCACGTCGGAAACCTTGGCCAGCACATAAAGCACCAGCCCCACCGGCGGCGTTAGCAAGCCGATCATCAAGTTCAGAATCAAGATGATGCCAAAATGCACTGGGTCCACGCCGATCTGCACCGCCACCGGTAACAACACTGGTGTCAGAATGGTGATTGCGGCGAGAGTTTCCATGAAGCAGCCGACCACCAGCACGATCAACATGATGATCAACATGATTGCCACGCGGTTTTCGGTAAAACCAAGCAATTGCCCTGCAAACATCTCAGCCACCTGATTGGCGGTTAATATCCATGCAAAAATTGCTGATGCTGCAACGATCATCATGATTGATGCGGTGGTATCAACGGTGTCGATAGACACCCGTAAAATCCGCCGAAGATCAAGCGTGCGGTAGACCACGACGCCAAGAAATAATGAATAAGCCACGGCGGCGATTGCTGCCTCGGTGGGGGTGAAAATGCCAGTCAGAATACCACCAACAATTATAAGTGGCGTGAAAAGTGGCAAAATAGCGTGCCAGAATGTTTTCAAAAACAGACGCGGGCTAAACCGGTCGTCGCGTGGATAATTGCGCAGCTTGGCAAAAAATGCGACCATGATCATCAGCGAAAAGGCCATCAGCATGCCAGGGATAAGACCGGCAGCAAACAGTTGCCCGATTGAGGTATTGGCGATGACACCGTAAACTACCAGCGGCAATGACGGCGGGATAATCGGCCCGATGGTGGACGACGCAGCGGTGATGCCAACCGAAAAATCGGTATCATAACCGGCATCACGCATCGCCTTGATTTCAATATTGCCAAGCCCGCCAGCATCAGCAACCGCAGCACCGGACATACCCGCAAAAATAACGCTGGCACCCACATTGACATGGCCAAGTCCGCCATACATCCAGCCGACGGCGGCGCGTGCAAAGGCGAAAATCTTGGTGGTGATACCGGCGGTATTCATAAGATGTCCGGCCATAATAAAAAACGGAACAGCGATCAGCGGAAAGGAATTGATGCCGTTGACCATATTGTGCAGCACGACCACGCTGGGTAGCCCGTCAATCAGGATGAAAATCAGCGACGATACCCCAAGGGCCACCGCCACCGGCGCTCCGGCGAATAGCAGAAAGAACAAAATAAAGAAAAGAAGCGAAAGGGCCATGTAAGGGATTTTCCAGATTAATTAGGGATATCATTGAGTGCATGCTCTTCGATTTCGCGCAGCACATCATCGGGGGACTGGCGGATTTTTCGGATTAGCCAATAAAGCGAAAAAATCGCCATTGCCGCCAGTGCAGCCGCAACGAGCCAGTAAAGAAGGCTTTTGGGAATCTCGATCGACGCCATTTTTGTTCGGGTTTTCTGCGCTAAAATGACCGCCAAAAAGGCCAGGTAGCCGTAAAGCAGCATTGAAATCAGCTCCATCGCAACAGCAAGCCATTTGCCAACCCGCGCTGACAGGTACCGGTAGAAAAATTCAAGAAATATATGGGTGCCCTTGCGGGTCACTGATACGGCTCCAAAATAAGCCACAATGATCAGGACATAACGGGCGATTTCCTCAGTCCAGGCGAGGCTGTCATTTAGGACATATCGGGTAAAAAATTGTAGAAATACAATGCCGGCTAAGCCCCAGAGCGCAATTAGCCCCGGCAGGTCAAAAACACTGAAATCGGACAGGTCATCATCGGCATCGTCGAAAACGATATCTGGACGCGCATC
>QIGK01000142.1 GCA_003228875.1 Rhodobacterales bacterium | reverse complement strand
CCGGATAAAATCCATTGGTGCAACTATGGAGGCAGGTGCTAAGGCCAGCGCCATTGTCAGGCAATAATGCGCGGTCAAACCACAAATTCCAACGATAAACAGCCAAGGCGCGACTTGGCTGCTTGGTATCGGAATTCCACCCGGTAGCGCCAGAAAAAATGCAAATACAAGCTGCATCAAAGTCATCCAGAACAGCACTGTCAGCACCCTGTCTTTTCGCATAATTTTACTGGTCATTATGGTATTCAACGCAAACCCAAAAGCTGCGCCAAGCCCCGCTGCATGGCCCCAGCTAAGCGGCTGAACACCGGGTTGGGCGACAATCAGCACGCCAATAAAGCCAAGGAAAGTGACCAGTAATTTCTTGCGAGTCAGTTTTTCACCCAGCAAAACCGGTGCAATCAACACCACCCAGATCGGATTGGTAAATTCCAGCGCCACAAGCTGCGACAAAGGAATCACAGCAATACCGTAAAACCACATGTTTTGGGCAGAAAAATGCATGATATTGCGGGTTAGATGTTGGCCAAAAACTTTGGTTTTAACCTGTTGGAATCCGTGGTTTGAGCGGCCAAGTAAGATCAATACAATCAAGAACCCGATGATCGATCGATACAGCATCAATTCAAACGTATTCATCTCGGCTGATATTTCACGACCGGCAATGGCCATGGCCACAAAAGAGAAAACCGCGCCGGTCATCCAGTAAAGTGCTTTTAGCGGCTGCATTTCAGGGGTCATTCAACGCGCTTGGTGAATTTTCGTTCCAGTTTTTCAGAAACCTTACCCCATTCGCTGTTTTTACTGCGTTCTTGATGGGCGTCAAAGGAGGATTCTGAATCAAAAATCTCTGATACGACAAAAACATTGCGCTTTTTCGGGTCTTCAAAGACCTCAAATTTCATACATCCCGGTTCGGCGCGGGTAAGGGTGATATGGTCTTCCAGATAAAGATCAATCACGGCACGGTCGGCGGCGGTGGTTGCCACCAATAATCCATCTAAAAATACTTTGGCCATGATGCCCCTTTTTTTTAACAACTTACGCGGGGGCATTGGGGCTGTCCAGTTATTCCCATTCAATCGTGCCCGGCGGTTTTGAGGTGATATCATAGGTTACACGGTTGATGCCTTCGATCTCGTTAATGATCCGCGTTGCGGTTTCGCCCAGAAATTCATGGCTGAACGGGTAATAATCGGCGGTCATGCCATCTACGGATGTTACTGCGCGTAACGTACATGCAAAATCATAGGTGCGGCTGTCGCCCATCACGCCCACGGTGCGCACCGGCAGAATTGCCACAAAGGCCTGCCAGATTTCATCATACAATCCGTGCTTGCGGATCTGGTCCAGAAAAACCGCATCTGCTTTGCGCAAAATCTCAATTTTCGGACGAGTGATTTCACCCGGGCAACGAATGGCCAAACCCGGGCCGGGGAACGGGTGGCGGCCAACAAAGCTGTCGGGCAGGCCGAGTTCACGGCCCAATTCGCGCACCTCGTCTTTGAACAATTCGCGCAGGGGTTCAACCAACTGCATATCCATGCGCTCAGGCAAACCTCCAACATTGTGGTGGGATTTGATGGTAACACTTGGTCCACCGGAAAAGCTGACGCTTTCGATCACATCAGGGTAAAGCGTGCCTTGGGCCAGAAATTTTGCGCCACCCACGGATTTGGCATGCTTTTCAAACACATCAATGAAAAGTTTGCCAATGATTTTACGTTTGGTTTCGGGGTCGGACTGGCCGTCCAGCGCGCCCAGAAACAATTCCGATTCATTGGCGTGGATCAATGGGATATTATAATTATCACGGAACATGGCCAAAACTTCGTCAGCTTCGCCCATGCGCATCAGCCCGGTATCAACAAACACACATGTTAGCTGATCTCCGATGGCTTCATGGATCAGCACCGCCGCAACCGAGCTGTCAACACCACCAGAAAGCCCACATATCACGTGTTCATTGCCAACCTGTTGCTGGATCTTGGCAATGGCCTGATCTTTATAAGCATCCATGGTCCAATCACCGGTGAAACCGGCCAGATCAGTGAAATTCTTATAGAAAAGCGCCCCATTTGGCGTGTGGTGGACCTCGGGGTGGAATTGCACCGCAAAGAAATTGCGCGTCAGGTCGGCCGTTATTGCATATGGCGCATTTGGCGAGGTGCCATATACGGCAAAACCCTCAGCCAGTTCCGAAACATGATCTCCATGTGACATCCAAACCTGTTCATCGCCCTTGTCAAACCAGCCCTTAAGCAAAGGCATATCCGCCGCTGGCGCAACATAAGCCCGGCCAAATTCGGCGGTGCCATTACCGGAATCCACTTTGCCACCCAACTGTTCCATCATCACCTGTTGGCCATAACAAATACCGAGTATCGGCAGGCCCATGTCAAATAATTCTTGCGGCGCGCGGGGGCTGTTTTTATCCAGCACAGAGGCCGGCCCGCCCGAAAGAATGACAGCGCGCGGCGCGAAATCGCGAATAAAGCTGGCATCGACTTTGTTATAAGGGTGGATTTCACAATAAATATTGTTCTCGCGCAGGCGTCGCGCAATCAACTGTGTTACTTGAGAGCCAAAATCAATAATCAGCAGGCGGTCATGGGTTTGTTGGGTCATGGGGGCTGCATATTGCGCTGATCGGATTCGCGCAAGGGTAACTGGGAAAATGTCGCGAAAGGCGCAGGAACAGGCGAAAATATTGGTTCGACCAGCATGGACAAGATATTATTGGCGCCATAGCGCTCCATTAGGATTTCTAACCATGCCTGACAGTATTTCACCAGAAAACACATCGCGACGCCGTAGCCGAGGCGGCGGCGCTGCTCGTCGCGCTGAACGCACAGCCGTGAAGCTTGAATTTGAACGCTTCATCATACGGCGCATCCCGAATTTTGAGATATTGGATCAAGAAGCAGTAGAGCTGATTGAATATAACGCTGAAACCGTGCTGGCGGAAATCGGGGTTGATTTTGTTGATTGCCCTGAAGCGATTGAGTTATGGCGCAACGCTGGTGCAGAAATTGACGGCGAACGGGTGCGAATTCCGCGCGGCTTGGCGCGTAAACTATGTGCCAGCGCCCCCAACAATATCACCCAACATGCGCGCAACCCCAAACGAAATGTTGAAATTGGCGGCAAATCACTGGTGCTGGCCCCGGTTTATGGCCCGCCTTTTGTGCGCGATCAGGACGATGGGCGGCGATATGGCACCATTGACGATTTCCAGAAATTTGTGAAACTTGGCTATATGTCAAAATATCTGCATCATTCCGGTGGCACTGTTTGTGAACCCACGGATGTGGCGGTCAACAAACGCCATCTGGATATGCTTTATGCCCATATGACCCTGTCAGATAAACCTTTTATGGGGTCCGTAACGGCGCCGGAACGGGCACAGGATTCGGTCGATATGGCCAAAATTCTATTTGGTAGCGATTTTGTTGACCAAAACGCGGTGATGACCTCGCTGATCAACATTAATTCACCCCTAACTTTTGATCCGATCATGGTTGGTGCGTTGGATGTTTATGCCCGCGCCAACCAAGCCTGCATAATTTCTCCGTTTATCGTTGGCGGGGTCATGGCACCGGTATCGGTGGCCGGAACCCTGACACAATTGCTGGCTGAAGTGCTGGCAGGGGTGGCCTATTCACAATTGCTGCGCAAAGGCGCGCCGGTGATTTTTGGCGCGTTTGTGACCTCAATTGATATGAACTCCGGTGCGCCAACCTTTGGCACGCCTGAGGCGTCAAAAATATTGTATGGGGCAGGGCAGTTGGCGCGGCGACTAAACCTGCCGTTTCGTTCTGGCGGGGGCTTGTGTGGGGCAAAATTGCCTGATGCCCAAGCGGCTTATGAAACCGCTAATACCTTGAACGCGGCGCTGCTGGGCGGCGTTAACTTTATGCTGCATGCCTGTGGTTGGCTTGAGGGCGGGCTGGTCAGCAGCTTTGAGAAATTTGTGATGGATGCAGACCAGTTGGGCGTTTTACACAGCATTGCAAATGGCATTGATATTTCGGAAAATGGTCAAGCGCTGGATGCTATCCGCGAAGTCCAACCCGGCGGGCATTATTTGGGTTGCCAGCACACCCAAGATAATTTCAAAGATGCGTTTTGGCGCACCGAGGTGCTTGACTATAAACCGTTTGAGCAATGGTCCGAGGAAGGCGAGCGAGATGCTGCGACCCTTGCAAATCTCAAGGTCAAAAAGATGTTGGCTGAATATCAAAAGCCCAGCATAGACCCCGCCATAGACGAGGCATTGCGCGAGTTTGTCCAAACCCGCAAAGCCGCCGAACCGGACAGTTTTGTTTGATCACACTCTGCGCGCCTCGGCTATTAGTGCTGTCATGACCTGCACATGACGCTGTGCACGATAGTTTCCATCACCGTTCTGACGCAGTTGCTCAATGTCCTGTTCTTGTGCCTGCAAAGCCAAAACCATAGCAGTTTTGGTGCAAGGCCGGTTGGTTTTGAACAACAGCTTAAGGGCTTTTTCCCGACGGTAATGCTTGATCCCGATCCGAGCTGATTCGACCAAAATTTTTGAGCGACGCATTCCTGTTAGTGCTGAGGTTCTTGTGGTCATGTTTGGCTCCTTTAGTGTGGAGATCCAAAATACAACACAACCTACAGTAGTTGTGCAGTTGGCGAGTTCTGCGTGCGATGGCCTAGGGTCAGGACCTATTAATATTTAGGATTCCCAAGCGGGTTAAAATCTGATTCACTTCGGGCAGGAGGACTTGTCCATGTCAGATTATT
>QIGK01000133.1 GCA_003228875.1 Rhodobacterales bacterium | reverse complement strand
GTTTGGCGTGTTCTTTGTGCCTGAATCCCTTAGCCAAGCAAAACGTCGCCCATTTACTTGGGGGCGGGCCAATCCGATCAGCAGCCTAAAACGCGCTTTAACCCATAAACGGTTGCGCGGTGTTATCTGGGCAAGCTTTTTTATGATGATTGCGGGTTATGTTTACCCAGTGGTCTGGAGCTTTTACGGCAAGGAACAGTTTGGCTGGGATCTAAGAACCATTGGCCTGTCACTTGCTGGTTACGGGGCCTGTATGATGTTTGTGCAAGGCCTGTTGGTCGGGCCATTTGTCAAACGTATGGGCGATACGCGGGTGATTCATATGGGTAATATCGTAGCCATAATTGGGTTAATTGCCCTTGGCTTTGCCACCCTTGCCCTTGGCTTTGCCACCCAAAGCTGGCTGGTATTTGCGCTTTTGCCAATTCTGGCATTTGCCGATATTGCCAGCCCAGCCCTTTCCGGTCACGCAGCCAATATTGTTGACGATTCCGAGCAGGGCGAATTGCAAGGCATTTTTGGCAGCATCGAAGCCATGGCAGCAATTATGGCACCGCCAATTTTTGCTGGGCTGTTCTTTGCTTTTACCGCCAACGAAAACCTACCGTATTTACCGGGTGCACCATTTCTTTTGGCAGCTTTGTTGATGCTGGTCGCGATTGTTATTCTGGCGCGCAGCCTGCGTCAAACATCGGGGTAATGGCGTTCATATAATGCGCCCAAGGTCTCGTCTTTAAACAGCGAACTGACCGAGGCACCGGCGGCGATATTCTGGATGGCCTGCGCATAAACCGGCGCGGTGGGCACCATGCGGATTTTCTTGCATTTTCCCACTTCGGCGGTGGCTTCGATACTGTCGGTGATCACCAGTGATTTCATTGAAGATTCCATAATCCGCACCACCGCAGGGCCAGACAGTACCCCGTGGGTGATATAGGAATGCACTTCTTTGGCGCCTTTTTCGGTCAGCAAATCAGCGGCTTTGCACAGAGTTCCGGCAGTATCGCAAATATCGTCCACAATGATGCAGACGCGGTCCTTGACCTCGCCAATCACGGTCATACCAGCGATTTCGCCGGGCGCGTTGCGACGCTTGTCAACAATCGCCAGCTCGGTACCTGTATTTTGTGCCAGTTGCCGTGCGCGCGCCACGCCGCCCACATCGGGCGACACGATGGTGACATTGCTCAGGTCTTTGAAATTATGCTTAACGTCCAGCGAAAATATCGGCGAGGCATAAAGGTTATCCACCGGAATATCGAAAAACCCCTGAATTTGCGCGGCGTGCAGGTCCATGGTTAAAATCCGATCAATGCCGGACATGGTCAACAGGTTAGCGACCAGCTTGGCGGTGATAGGCGTGCGGGCCTTGGTGCGGCGGTCTTGGCGGGCATAGCCAAAATAGGGGATCACAGCCGTAATGCGCTTGGCAGAGGAGCGTTTAAGAGCATCGGTGATGATCATCAGTTCCATCAGGTGGGTATTGGCAGGGTTGGAGGTGGGCTGGATGATAAACATATCCTCATTACGCACGTTCTCATGCACCTCAACAAATATTTCCTGATCGTTGAACTGTTCAACGCGTGCGTCCATCACATGAACCGGCTCGCCGTCCACCATGCCCATATGCCGCGCGATTTTTTTGGCAAGCGTGCGATTGGCGTTTCCGGAAATGATTTTGGGTTGTGAAACACTGTGCATGAGAATTTTCCCTTTGTGACCACAGGATACGCCGAGTCGGGTTGGCGTGATTTCATGAGGTCACCTAACACTTGGCGGCGGTTTTGCATAGGCCGTAAAACAGTGTTCCGCGAGGTAATGTTGTATTCATGTTGTGCAGTTCAAAATGCCGCAGTAATCAAAGCCAAAAGGAATGTGATGAAGGTAGAGAAAATAGCTGGGCGTGATGTCGGATTGCGCTATGCGGGCAGCGGCGATGCAGCACTGATGTTTCATTGTGCATTGGCCCATTCCGGGGCTTTCTCGCCGGTTATGACGGCGCTGGAAAACAGATTTTCAATGACAGCGTTTGATCTGCCGGGGCATGGCCAAACCGCTTTTGATCCAACTTTGGATTTTCACGATCAAACGCTGGAAATCGCGGTTGCTTTGTTGGAGCGGCGTTTAGAAGCCAGCCATCTGATCGGCCATAGTCTGGGCGCAACCGTGGCCTTGCGTTTGGCAGTTGAGTACCCCGATCTGGTTGCCAGTATCAGCCTTTACGAACCGGTTTATTTTTCCATGCTCCATGCAGAAAACCGCGCGGCTTATGATCAGGAGATGCAGGATTCCAACGTGTTCGCAAGCGCTGCCCAGCGCGGCGATTGGCCCGCAGCCGCCACCGCATTTTTGCAACGTTGGAGCGCGGAAGATTTTGACGATATTTCAGCAGCCCAACAGGGGTATATCTTAAAAACCATCCCGCTGATCATTGCCAGTGGCCCATCGGTTATCCTGCCGGGGAAAAGCGCGAAAATATTGCAGCGCCTGTTGGATATTCAGGTGCCTGTGATGTTGGTTGCGGGGGCGAATTCGCCTAATGTTGTGCATCATATTATTGACGTGATTGCGGCAAAAATTCCGCAGGCAACCAGACATGTGATGAAAGGCGCGGCGCATATGGGGCCAATCACCCATGCGGGCGCTTTTGCTGGACTGATCCTTAACCAACACCCGAAAAACTAGCCCCCCGCCGACCCGCGCTTTTTGGTGCCCAAAAAGCCGCGTCCCGAGCGGTGATGGCCTCGCTTCGCTCGGCTTTGGCTTAGGAAATGGTGTTGATGAATTGGTCAATTTCAGCGTCGGAGGTGGCCCAGTTGCAGACCAGCCTTGCTGAAATTATTTCGTCAGATGGCCCGTCCAGCGATTGCCCGTCGGGCCAGATGTAATATTGCGCGCCCGCATCATGGGCAGCGACATGCCCCTTGCGGGGCCAACTGGCAAAAATGATATTGGCATCAACCGGATGGGTTAATTCTGTGCCTTTGATTTTCAAAATACCGGCAGCCAGCCGCGCGGCGGCTTTGTTGGCTTTGGTTGCCAGTTTCAGCCAAAGATCACCACTCAGATAGGCCTCCATCTGCGCCGATAAAAACCGGTGTTTGGAAAACAGATGGCCGCCACGTTTGCGGCGCAGTTCAAATTCCCATGCGCGTTTTGGATTGAACATCACCACCGCCTCAACGCCTAGCAAACCATTTTTAGTGCCACTAAAGCTCAGGGTTTCAATACCGGCCTTCCACGTCATTTCTGCGGGCGAGCAGCCCAGTGCCACCAGCGCATTTACAAACCGCGCGCCATCCATATGCACTGGAATTTCGCTGGCTTTTGCAATGTCGCAAAGCGCCTTGATTTCGCCCAGCGAATACACTCCGCCGCGTTCATTCACAGTGGTAATGCTTAGCGCACCGTGTTGCACATGATGCACGTCATTACTGGCGTTGAAATCAATGGCGTTTTGCAGGCTCTCAGGGCTGATTTTGGCATGATCTCCATCCAGCAAAGTCAGCTTGGCACCACCGCTGAAAAACTCCGGCGCGCCGCACTCGTCTTCTTCGATATGAGAATTGCGATGGCAAAATATCGTCTGCCACGGCTGCACCATACTGGCCAGCGCCAGTGAATTAGCTGCTGTTCCGGTGGCCACCAGATAGACTGCCGCTTCGGGGGCCTCAAAAATATCACGGATTTTTTGGCGCACGCTATCCATACCCGGATCATTGCCATAAGGCAGGGCGGTGCCTTCAAAGGCGCGGGTTACCGCCGCCAAAACTTCAGGCGCGGCCGGGCCGCCATTGTCGGAGGTAAAAAACATCAGACTATTCCTTCAATCAGATAGGTTTCGATCTCGTGGTCTTCTACCTCGTATTCCGGCACGGTCCAGCCTTTGACCGATTGACCAGCCTTATGGACGCTGTCTTTGTCGCCGGTCAATAACGGGTGCCAGTCGGGCAGGGGCTTGCCTTGGTGTAGCAGTTTATAAGCGCAGGTGGCAGGCATCCAATCGGCGATCTCAGCGATATTTTCAGGCGTGAGTATAACACAATCCGGCACATGTTTTTTGCGATTTAAATAATCACCGCATTGGCATTTGTCCGCATCAAACAGCTTGCAAACGATGCGGCTGAACACATATTCGTTTAATTCTTCATCTTCCAGCTTCAGCAGGCAACACTTGCCGCAGCCGTCACACAAGGCTTCCCATTCATCATGGGGCAGTTCGGTCAGCGGATACCGTGTCCAGAATTCCTTACGCATTTTGCACTGCCTGTAAAATGGCGCGGCTTTTGATGCAGTCGTCTTTCATCTGCATGATCAAATCGTCGAGATTATCGAATTTAAGTTCAGGACGCTGGAATTCGATCAGTGCAACCGAAACATTTGCCCCGTATAAATCACCTTCAAAATCCAGCACATGCACCTCCAGATTTGGTATGTTACGCCCAAAAGTCGGACGTTCCCCTAATGATGAAGCCCCCAGATAACTGCCTTTATGTGGCCCGTCCAGCACGTCAAACAACACCGCATAGACCCCAAAACGTGGCAGATGCAGCCCTTTGACCGAGATGTTCGCCGTCGGAAACCCCAATTCCCGCCCGCGTTGGTCGCCCTTTTCCACAATGCCATCAATGCGGTGCCAATGGCCAAGCATCTTTGCTGCCGCAGCCGGATCGCCATCTTGCAAAGCATTGCGAATGGCCGAGGAAGAATAAGGGCCGTTCTCACCCGATATCAGCGGCGCTATGGTCACCTCAATCCCGTGTTCACGGCATAAGCTGTCTAGCATTTTAACATTGCCCTCACGGCCTCTGCCAAACTGAAAATCCGCACCAACGACAACATGGTTGATGCCAAGGCCTTCGGCCAGAACGGTGTGCACAAATTCAGCAGCGCTCAGGCTGGAAAGTTTGATGTCAAACGGCAAGTTAAACAGATAGTCCACTCCTAGTTTCTCAAGCCGATGCGCTTTTGCCGCTTGATTCATCAGGCGAAACGGCGGGCTGTCAGGGCTGAAATAACTGCGCGGATGCGGTTCAAAACTGATAATACCCAGCGGCACATCGCGCCGCGCAAGGTCTATGACCGATTGATGGCCCAGATGCACCCCGTCAAAATTGCCCATAGCAACCGATGTTGTAGCTGTTGAAAACCTGCATATGCACCCGCAGGCGAGGCCCGCTTCCCTAGTCGAACTTACGGCTTGGCGCCAGAACCAGCGCGTCACCTTTCAGAACAACCGTATCGCCCACAAGACAGCGGCAATCAAGGGTCACGTGGCGTTTTGCATAGTCTATTTCCAAAACCTTAACGATGGCCTGAACCCGGTCACCCGGGCCAACCGGAGCCATAAAGATCAGGTTTTGTTTCAGATAAACCGTGCCATGGCCGGGGAGCTGCTCGCCTATTACTGCCGAAATCAGGCTGGCAGACAGCAACCCGTGGGCGATACGTCCGCCAAAAATCGTATCTTGAGCGTATTTTTCATCCAGATGCACCGGATTATGGTCGGTGGATAGCTCCGCGAACATCTTGATTTCTGCGTCACCAATGGTTTTGGAAACCGAGCGCTGCATGCCGATTTCAAGATCTTCAATACAAATTGTGCCAACCGGAAGGTTGTGTTGTGGTTGATCCAGCATAACGCGCATCCTGTTGGTGTCCTTAGGGCCAAGGGCAATGTTGCAATGCAGCATGTTTAGCTGAGTCGGCGGGAGGGCGCAAGATGGCAGCAGAATAAAAATTCAATATATGGACTATCTTTGTAATTTTATTGCGTCAAAAATATTTCGAACCACAACTTGGGAGGTATTGGTATTTGCAAAGCCCAACCTATGTTGCATAATTCAATTAACTATTGGGACAAAAAACTAATATGGATGGAACCACTTTCAATTTTTGTCCGATAGGGACGGATAATTGGCTAGATTTTGAAATGCTGATGGAAAGTAAAGGCGCGCCGCATAGTTGCTGGTGCACGGCTTGGATAGATGTAGCGAAGGAAAACAAGAAGGCCGATAAATCGGAAAAGAAAGCCACAATGAAGCAACGCATTCATTGTGGAATCCCTGTTGGACTACTTGCTTATTCAGAGAATGTGCCAATGGGGTGGTGTGCAGTCGCACCCAGAGAAACTTACAGGCCATTAGGGGGTGACGAAACGAAACCACTGGTCTGGTCCGTTGTTTGTTTTTTCATAAAGCGACAATTTAGGGGGCAAGGTTTTAGTAGGCTTTTGCTTGACGAAGCCATCGATTATGCGAAGGCCCACGGTGCAAAATATATCGAAGGTTATCCTGTGGCGCCCGATTCACCAAGCTATCGTTTTATGGGTTTTAACCAGCTTTTTGAGTCAGCTGACTTTAAGTTTGTAAAAACCGCCGGTGCCAGACGCAATGTGATGCTGAGGGAGTTAGATTAAAAATTTACCCGAATTAGCCAAGCAATTATTGGGATAAATTTTGTCAGGCTTTGAGGTTCGGGATAATCTGCTTTTTGCGGGACATGATGCCGGGCAGCAAAACTATGTTGCCTTCCACGTTGACGCCAAAGGATTTGATGGCGATGGAGCGCACGGTTTCATTGGGGATCAACAGGGTTGCCGCCTCGTTCAGAATGTCGACAACAAACAGCAAAACCTGATCAACGCCGTCTTCGATGGCAACTGCGGGTATGCTTGCCAGAATGCTGTCGGTGCGGTCCAGAACCGTGGCGGGGCTGGTGGTTTCCAGCACCGAGACGCGAAATATTACCCCGTCGACCTCGAATATTTTGGAATCCAGCCGCAGTAGTTCCGCGTCGGAAAAATGCGAGATGTCGGATTTTGCTGCGAACATTTCCGAGGCGTATTCGGTGATATTTATATCCAGATCAACCGCCAGCCGTTCCGCGATTTCACGGTCGCGGGGCGTGGTCGTCGGGCTGCGGAATTCCAGCGTGTCAGACAGGATGCAGCTCAGGATCAAGCCTTTGATCGCATCGGGCATTTGTTCCAGCGCCGGTCTGCGCATGATACTATACATCACCGTTGCGGTTGCAGCGACGGGGCGAAGGGTAACATTTATCGGTGTTTTTGTGGATATGCCACCAACCAGCGGGTGATGGTCAATGATCTGCTTAATGTCGGCCGCATTGATATTTTCCGGCAGTTCAGCGGGGTTATTTGTATCAACAATCACCACTTTGTCGCCATCCGCCAGTGCCAATTGCGCCGGCGTGTCAAACCCCCAGCGTTGCAGCACAAACGCGGCCTCGGTATTTGGCGCGCCCTGCACAAATGCCTTGGCGGGTTTTTGTGTGGCATCGGTATCAGGGGCGGTATGGCCGAAAATCTTGATCATAGGGGGTCTCTTTTGCTGCACTGCAATATTTCGCCGCCCTTATAGAGCGACGAAAACCTTTTGTCACCCTATTCCATAGTGCTGGTAAACAACACCGTTTTCATAGGGTTGCGTGCCAAGCAAACGGGCATTGGCCTCGGCCTGTCCGGCAAAAAGCGGTGTGCCTTGGCCCAGCACAATCGGCACCCGCTTAAGGCGCAGCTCGGTAATGCGTTGATTGGCCAGCAAAAAACCCGCCAGCATGCCGCCACCGCACAGATAAACCGTTTTGTGCCGTTCCAAAAGCGCATCCAGCGCGTTTAGCCAGCCAGTTTTGGCAACGGTTACCGCGCTATCTTCTGGCAGTTCGATACTGGTGGAACATATTAGGTGTTCCATATGCGGATAGGCCCGCGCGCCCATAGGCAAGCCATAGGCATAGCCGAATTCATAGGTGGTTTTGCCCATGATCACGGCAGGATATTCCGCCAGCCGCGCGGCATATGCCTCGGCATGGGGTCCCTCCATCGGAAAACGGGAAACATCTCCCTTGGGGCCAGCAATATAGCCGTCTAGCGAGACAGCAACGTCATAAATAAGGGAAGGCATAAGGGCCTCCTTTTTAGTGTTCAAGTGTCCTGATCCCGCGTGTTGCGGGGCAATCGGGGGTGTGCGGCGGGGCCGTTTCACTTGGTCACTGTCGGGGCGCTCCTTTTGTTGCCATTTGATCCTAGCAGTTCTTTTGCGCTTTGCAAGGTGGGAGGGCGGGGGTAGTCTGGCGATATGAAGCCCCGTGAGACCGACCTTTACCAACCCGTAAAATCCTATCTGGAAGGGCAGGGCTATGAGGTAAAAGGCGAGATCGGCGCGGTGGATGTTGTCGGCGTGCGCGATGGTGATGAGCCGGTGCTGGTGGAATTGAAACTGGCGTTTTCGCTGGCGTTGTTG
>QIGK01000002.1 GCA_003228875.1 Rhodobacterales bacterium | reverse complement strand
AAATCATGGAATGCAGCCAGAGTTTGTGTTAATTTTCTAGATGTTTAATGTATCTAAGGAGATTTACTATGGCATTTTTCGGTTTGTTTCGTGGAACAAAGAATACTGAGGTCAGTTGCAAAAGAGGCAATGGCAACATTTATAAAGTTGTAGGAGCAGCACATTACCAATCGAATTTGTTATTGCTTGCAGGAGGCAGAAAACAAGTGGATGGCGTTGAACTTGACGTGATAGCTACTCTGAAACCTGAACCCCGAAACCCCCATGATTCTAACGCAATAACAGTTCATATCGAGAACAAGCATGTTGGATACCTAAATAAGAAAGACGCCCATACATTCGGTGTTTTCTTAAAAAAAGCCAGAGCAAATTCCGCTGTTTGTGATGCACTGATAGTTGGAGGTTGGGACGATATGGAGGGAGATGAAGGCCTTTTCGGAGTAAAATTATCAATGTCAAAGCCACCGAAGTTGGACGATTAGTCAGGATCATTATTCCAATCTACAATTTGCAAAGCTTGCTCGGTATCAATGCCCACCGCTTTGGCCTCTGCCATTGCTTTGATCATCGCGGTGAAGGCTCTGGCCCGACCACCTGCATCATAGGCTTGCAGGGGCCGCATTACGTCCAGCGTGACCTTGCTGCCCAGCTTGGCGGTGCATTCCTCTGCGATAGAGGCGGCAATGGGCTGTAACATCCACTGAGCAAGGTGGCGTTGTGCCTCGCGCACCATTGGCCCCGTGGTGCTGGCATTACCCAAAGCGGGCGCGTTTCGCGCGTCATGCTCTTGGAAAGGTCGGGCGATATGTCTGCCGCTTTCCAATCCTGTTGCGGTGCAGGCCCGCCCGCCGCCGTCACGTTGACTGATTCACGAACCAAAACCCGCCCCCGATTGCCTCGGAACCCTTGCGCCATTTTCTCCATATCGGTTTCTGGCATTTCGGGCATAGGAACAATCTGTGAGCCAAGTGGTGCCATTTCAAACACCTCGGACAAGGCCGATTCCACCGATTGCAGCAATCCCGCTGTAAGCTGCGCCCGCTTTAATGGGGCAGTGCCATAGTAAGGCGCGGATACATCGGACCCGATCCGAAAGTGCAGCACTTCGCCAGCAAGCGCGTTTTCGGAGCGACCCCCACCAGCCTCGGAAACTGACACGCGGTAGGCGGTTGGTTTACCGTCACGGGTTTTCAAATCCCAATCTGAACAGGCCACCAGCCCGCTTTCACGGATTAGGAACAAGGATTCACCCCGCAAGGCCAAGGACCGCGCCGCAAGTGCCAGAGAATGCCCGTTTAGCAAATCCGGTGCCAGTCACATCAGCAAGCCTCAAACCGCCCTCCCAGAGAGACACACAGCTTTGAACCGTCGCCGTTAATTCCCCGATACCCTGACGCCCCGAAATATAACTTTCCCGCGCCGCCATGATTTCGGCGGTGTAGCCTGAACCTGTTGAACGGGTTTCAATCTTTTTCTTGAATGGCCACATGCTTAAGCCCTCCGATATGGGCGCAGTAGATCCGCAGCCCCTGATAATTGCAGTGCCTTGGCCGTCCAGTTTGTGACCATTTCGGTGTCACCGTCTTGGCGCATTGCCGTTTCGTTTTTGAAGCTGTCATTAATACCGCGCGTGTATTCGTGCAGCCGCCTGAACGCCTCTTGAACCGCCGCAGGCACATCGCCACCGCCAACGGTTGCCGTGACCCGATAAGGGCCATCGCCAGCAAATTCATAACTGCCGTATGGTGACGGAATGGGCGTTGTTAAACTCCACGCCCCCATTTCCCAGACCTCAACCAGCGTGACCGTTGCAGGCGTCAATGGCGGCTCCCATGCGCCACAACCCTCAACCGTCCAGACCACAGAACGCGCGGTCCAGCGGTGTGCCGTATAGGCTTCGATCCGTTGCCACACTTGAGCCTCGTTTGTGGGCGCGTCTGAGTATTCAATATACCCAAACCGATCAAACGGCGTAACGTCTGGATAACTTGCCGGAATGGCTTCCACTTGTTTTAATGTTACCGCCATCTTGCAATCCCCCTTTTTGATCCTGTTTTTGGTTGTGCCGGAACGCTCCAAGAACGCGCCTCAATCTGCGCCTCCGAATAGGCTGGTTTTGTCACTGCGCTAATCTCGAATAACTCCGCAGAATTGACGGTGCGCAAAACCCCGTCACCATCCGAGCGGATACTTTCGGCTTGGTCAGTTGGCGCAATGCGAAAGCCCGGGGAAACGCCTTTGATTAGCCCCGCGCCCAAACCCGCCAAAAAATCTCGGACATATGACACGTCACGCATTTCGGGCGAGATAGTTGCTTCGAAAATCAACGCTTCGTCACTATCGGTCAGGGTCAAACTACCAGCGGCGCGACTGGCTAACGGCTTATCAAAGTCATGGCCTGACAAGAAATGAATATCTTGATCTTGTTGCTCAACCCGAATGGCAAACGCGCGGGGCGCGATAACCTCTTTTCGTGCTTGCCCAGTGTGCCCACCATCCCAAAGAATGGTAGACACGCCATAGGGAAAGCGGCCCCGCAAAACGGTTGCACCGCCAACGGAGCGGCGAACCTCAAGCCCGCCGTTGTGACCGCCCCAAAGCATTATTGCAGGCCTGTAAGGATGCGGGTTTGCACAGAGCGCGAAACCGTAACATCCATTGTTGCCAGCGCGGTGATACGCAAACCGCCCGATTGTGCGTCTGCATATGGATCACGAATAAGATCAATGCCACCCCATGCCCCAACAAAGAACGGCGCAACACCGCCCGCCGTTGTGGTCAAAATGGCACTGGACTCAAGCGGTGATCCGGTTGGTGCAGCAAGTGCATTGTGCGACATAACCACACCGCCAATGGCCGCAATCAACCGATCCCATTCTGTGACCGCCGTGCCAGTGATAAAACTGCCATCCATGCCATCCCAGATTTCAGGGCGCATCAACATGCGAACATCGGACGGGCCAGCCGCCGCGTTGCCCGTCATAAAGGCCACCACCTCGGACCGGATCGCCGCCCAATCCGCAGCCGCATCAACCGCCGTTTCCGTAATTCCCCAAACCGCAGCACCTGCAAAAATGCCCGTTGGTTCACCGGCCGCACCACTGCCAAGGAATACCGCCTTGTCCAGAGCCTCCTCAATCGCGCCATTCATATCGCGGCGCACCGCTTGTTCTAAAGCAGCCCCCGATTGTTTCATGGCCTTGCGCGTGATTTTCATTTGAACACCAAGATTGTGATCCGGTTTCAAAGGTCGGTCCAGCGTGGTGTAAGCACTTGGCCCAGACACATCCCCAGTTTCAGTTGCGGCCCAGCCCGCCGTTACCGCACTGGTGGCAACTGGGTATTCCATTGCACCAATCCCGACATTTATCATGTTGCCGCCCATGCGAGCCGCAACCGATCCAGAGAACAGGCGTTCAATAATTGGCGCGGTGCGAATTGGGTCAGGTGTGCCACCCGCCAAGGTGTCACCCGCGCGGATTTCCAATGCTTCCCAAGGAATCGGGGTGCCGCGATACCCGCCTTGTGTGCGCATTTCTTCGACAATTTCCGCCGTATGTCCGTCCAGATTGCGGCCTTCATCAAGCTGCAAAGCTACTTGGCGAATTTCAAAACCGCTCATCAAATCAGACCATTCCCGATCCGAACGGGTTTCGAGTTCGTCGCCAGCCTCGCGGCGTTCTGTATCCTCGCTGGTTAAAGCCGCCCGAAACCGGATTTCATTCTGGCGATATTCACCATCCAGCGTTTCCATAGAGCGCGTTTCATCATCCGTGGGCGTGTCTTTGCCCACAAGGGTTGCCAGTTCCTGACGAATTTCCGACTGGCGGCGGGTAATTTTTAGTGAATCAAGCATATTTTTTCTCCAATGCTAGACGGGTTACGCTGCATATCTCGCAGCAAATCGCGCCATTCCTGACGCTTTGGGGGTAAGGGCTTATGCCCAACCTCAATTCTGGTTTTTCGGGTGTGACAGGAACCGCATAAAATTTGCAAATTAGTCAGCGTGTAAGACAGTTCGGGATGCGTTCTGACTGGCTTGATATGGTCACACTCAAGCCGCTTGTGGGTGCCGCACTGCACACATTTCCATTCGTCCCGATCAAGGGCTTGCAGACGCACCGCCTTCCAGCGCGGGCCGCGTGTGACCTTCTTTGAATGCCGTGCAAATTCCTTGCGATTTAGCCCCATACCAAGCTCCCTTTGCTTTGTGTGGGGGCGCGGCGCATTCGGACCCCCTGAGCCACGGCCAGAACCGTTGCTGCAACAGGGTCAATCCGACCCGTAGAGCGGCCAGCGGCCAGCTTGTGATTGCCCGCAGGATCAACCAATGTGATTGCATCAGAAAACGCAGAGCGCAGCAGCAGCGACGGCACGGTTTTCACTTCGCCCTCAAACACTGCACGGCGCAGGCGTTCACAATCTTCAGAACCATCTTTCCAGCCAAATCCGCGCCAGATAAAAGGCACCCGATCAAGGCCCGCAGCATGCAAAGCTTCAAGAAATTCAGCATGCCGGAACCGATCACCCACGATTGCGGCGGGGGACTGACCGTCAAGCTTGGTCACAATGTCAGCCATAAAGCGGGCAACAGGCACGGTTGCGTCGCCCATTGTCACCAGTTCCCCACGGTCAGCCATTTCGATATAACGCCCAGACACACCGTCAGCTTGCCCGCGATCCGCCAAATTGGGCTTGCAGGGAAATGCCCCGACACATTCCAGCCGTCCAGTGTCAGGCCAATAGAGCGCAGCCGCAGACATTGAACGCGACCCGCCAAGGTCGATGCCCAGAACAACAGGGCCGTCACGTTCGGGCAAATCATCCGGCGACACTTCACAGGCAAGCCATTCATCCACAGTCAGCAGTACCGACCGATTATCGTTTGCAACACGTTCATTGCGGTTGAGATTTCGGAAACTGGATAGCGCAGAACCACCCCGCGCAATCGCCCGCATCGCCTGAGCCACTAGCCAATCAGCCGACGGGCCGATGCCCTCTATTGCTCCGGGGTTTGCCACTAACAAACTGTCAAAATCATCAGGCGGTAAGCCCGCATCGGGGCGGTGTTCCTGCACATAGGTTCCGGTGGGCGGCTCATCCAGCCACCGTGAAAAGGTATTTGCATCATCAGGGGCTGAGGTGCTGATGATTAGAGCGCGACCATCCCGCTTGCCCAGACCGGACAAAATTGCATTTTCCAGTGCATCGCCCTTTTCCCGTTCCCATGCGGCTCGCTCGTCCAAGATTGCCAGCGTTGGCGCACCGCCAAGAATAGACTTGCCGTCAGCCGCGATAACACGAGCCAGCCCGCTGCCCGCCGCAGACGTTTCAACTTCTAGCCTTGACCCGCGCCGTATCGTAAATTGCTTTTGTTCATCCTCAGGTAAGCCTTCAATAAAGCCCACCAGAAAGCCGAAAGCCGTTTTGGCTTGATCTCGGTTGCGGGCCGCGAAAATAATCTCCCGTTTGGGCTGGGGCGCAATCTCACCCACCAGATGCCCCAAACCAATACCCGCGCTCAAAGCCGTTTTTGCGTTGCCCCGCCCAATGCTAAGACAAGCCGTCTCGATGTCTTTGGCAAAAGCACCGCGCACAAAGTCTTTCTGATATGCCGCTGTCTGACGTCAGCACCTATGGAACAGATTTGCGGTATTGAATAAGGGAGGGTTTCTGTCTCATCGTAAGCTTCAAGGAGTGAAGATGA
>QIGK01000012.1 GCA_003228875.1 Rhodobacterales bacterium | reverse complement strand
GTAATGGCGGGTCGAGCAACCGGATGGTTACCGGCAATCCTCGCATAATTTCAAACAGTTCGACAAAATCTGCCCGCTGCATCGGCAATAACAGCTTTAGGGCAGCGCGCCGCGAAACCGTATCTTCGCTTAATATCATTTCACGCATCACATTGACGCGGTCATCGTCAAAAAACATGTGTTCAGTGCGACAAAGGCCAATGCCGTCGACCTTAAAATCCCGCGCCACACGGGCGTCATCAGGGGTGTCTGCATTGGCCCGCACCCCAATGGTGCGGCTGTCATCAGCCCATTTCATCAGGGTTTCATAAGCAGCGTCAAGCACCGCCGCATTCATGACCGGAGCGCCTGAAATAATCTGACCAGAAGTTCCATCCACACAAATAGTAGCGCCCTCGCCAAACACCCGGCCATCGGTTGCGGTTAAGGTTTTGGCAATGTTATCCACCCGCAGGTCTGCTGCGCCCACCACGCAAGGCAGGCCAAGACCACGCGCGATTACCGCCGCATGGCTGGTCATGCCGCCACGCGCCGTCAGCACCGCCACCGCTGCATGCATTCCGCGAACATCCTCAGGGCTGGTTTCGTTTCGCACCAGAATACAAGCCTCACCACGGGCTTGGGCTGCCATGGCCGCCTGAGGCGTAAATACCGCGCGCCCCACCGCCGCGCCGGGGCTGGCAGGCAGACCAGAGCCAAACACATCGCGTGTTGCATCCTTGGCGATTTGCGGGTGTAAATGTTCGATCAGGCTGCGCGGTTCGACACGCAGTAAGGCGTCTTTATGGCTGATAATGCCCGCTTCGGCCAGATCAACCACAATGCGCACCGCTGCGCGGGCATTGCGTTTGGCGGGGCTGGCATCCAATATCGAAACCACGCCGTTTTCGACCGTAAATTCAAACTGGAATGCCTCACCCAATTGCCGCGCGGTAGTGTCAATATTGGCCAATTCTGTCACAACATTCGGGCAAAGACTTTCAAGCGAATCCATGCCGGTTATTGCCAAAGCCTTGCGCACCCCGATCACCGCGTCTTGCCCCTGTGATTGCGGCAAATACCGCCCCCAAAGCCGAGGCGCGCCAGTGGTGTCGTCAACCATCTGCACCGCGCCTGCGCCGCACACGCCTTGCCCAATACCCAGCGCCATGCGCTGAATAATTAACGCAACACCAGCGTCTTTTGGTGCCCCTTTGGCGGCGCGCAATATCCGCGCGCTGGGGCGGTTCCACGCCTTGGCCATATGCAGCAAAGTAAGGCGCAATTGCTCCTCTGGGTCTTGCGGGAATTCCGTGTCAGTTTCTTCATGGTAAATAGCTTTGCAATGGGAAATACGCTGGGCACCGTCGCCTTGTATGTCTTCAAAGGCTTCGGGGTCTGCGCCCATAACATTGCTGGCAAAACTGTGGATAAACCGGCGATACAACGTGTAAGCCCCGTTTTCGCCAACCTTTTTAATCAGCTTTGGCATGGCCGCGTCACAAATTCCGATATTCAAGATCGCAGTCGGCCCGCCCCATTCCGGTTCCTGTGGTGAAGCTCGCAGAGACAGCAACCAGCCCTTTAGCCCATCAGGAAAGCTGGGCATATTATCCGCATCCACTGCGCGCTGAACCGCAGCAGCACTTAATATAATGCCTTCGGGCACCGGCAAGCCCAGCAAAGCCAGTTGCGAAAGCCGCGCGCCGCGCGCACCAAATATTGCCGAGTCTAACGGTGTTTCAGAATGGATTGCGGAAAACTCGTTCACTTGGCGATGCCCTGCTTGGTTGCAGTGCAGCATAGGGCTGGAATCCGGTTTGGCAATCGCTAGAATTGACGCTATCCGGCAATTTCACCAAATTTCGCAACGCGGTGCATGGTTTCACGGATTTGGTTCAGCAAACAAAGCCGGTTTCGCCGCACAATCGCCTTTTCGGAATTCACCTGAACCCCGTCAAAAAAAGCATCAATCGGCTGGCGCAACAGGGCAAGCGCAGCCATTGCCGCCGCGAAATCCTCAGCCTCGATGGCCGTTGCGATTGCCCCCCCGCCTGCTTCAAGCGCACCAAACAATTCACGTTCCACATCGGCCTCGGCAAACCGCACCTCCGGTTCGCCTTCATACGCCACCCCGTCCTTTTTTTCCTCAGCCTTCAGAATATTGGCAGCGCGTTTATAGCCCTGCAACAGGTTGGTGCCATCGTCGGTATTCAGGAACCCCTGCAAAGCCTCGGCCCGTTTGACCAGCAAAGTCAGGTCGTCATTGTTAGGCATGGCAAGGCAAGCATCGATGACATCATGGGAGATGCCTTTGTCTTTGAGGTAAACTTTTAGACGGTCGTGGAAGAAGGCGAGTAGGCTTTTTCCTTTTTCTATAAACTCTTTTTGTTTTTCTTCTGCTTCATCTGAACCTGGCACAATTTGAGCTTTCTGTCGCAGCGATTCAAATACCTCGACCCCAAGCTCTGATTTGCCCACTGCATGCAACTGATCTTCTAAGTTACTCGCGACCTCAGCGCCTTCTTTACCAATTTTGCGCGCGATATGGATTACAATCCGTAAGGTGACAAATCCCTCCAACCCAACCCGAACCCCATTCTCCAAAACCAACCGAATGACCCCCAGCGCCGCCCGCCGCAGCGCAAACGGGTCTTTTGATCCCGTAGGTTTCTCGTCAATCGCCCAGAACCCCGTCAGCGTATCAATTTTGTCAGCCAAAGCCACCGCCACCGAAACCGGTTCACGCGGCACATCATCGCTTGGACCAAGCGGCGAATAATGTTGCTCACAGGCCAGCGCAATTGCAGGGTCCATGCCAGCGATTGAAGCATAATACCGCCCCATCAGCCCCTGAAGCTCGGGAAATTCGCCAACCATGGCGCTCATCAAATCCGCCTTACAGACCCGCGCGGCCTCTGCTGCCAGTTCGGGCGAGGCCCCAACCATCGGCGCAATTTCCGCAGCCAGTGCCGCAATCCGCTCCACCCGCTCGGCCTGCGACCCCAGCTTGTTATGAAACGTCACCGCGTCCAGTTTGGCCGCCATATCTGCCAGCGGCACCCGCAAATCATTTTCCCAGAAAAACTTAGCATCCGACAGCCGCGCAAACAAAACCTTCTGGTTGCCCGCAAGAATCGTCGCGCCATTATCCGCCGTTTCGCGATTGGCCACGGTGACAAATTTTTCGACCCGCCCCGTCTTAGGATTCCGCACGCTGAAAAATTTCTGGTGTTCGCGCATCGATGCCGTCAGCACCTCGGGCGGCAGTTCCAGAAAATCCTCTGCAATATCGCCCATCAACACAACCGGCCATTCCACCAGCCCTGCGACCTCGGCCAAAAGCGCGCGATCCTCCACCACCTCCATGCCCACCGCAAAAGCCGTATTCACGGCGTCATGCCAAATCATTTCAGCCCGTTCCACCGGATCAAGCATCACAAAATTTTCCTTCAGCTTGGCCTCATAATCCTCAAAAGACGACACAGAAAACCGCCCCGCCCCCATGAACCGATGCCCCTCACTGCTGTCGCCCGAAATAATCCCGTCAATATCAACCGGCACGATCTCAAAACCTTCTTCTTTTCCAAAAATACTCAAAACCGAATGTAAAGGCCGCACCCAGCGCAAGCCGCCTGTCCCCCAACGCATGGATTTGGGCCAAGGGAATTTCCGAATTGTGGATTCAATCACCTCGGCAATCACATCAACAGATTTACGCCCCGGCTTATCAATCACCGCCATATAAAAGTCGCCCTTGGGCGTTTTCATCACGCTCAGATCATCGCGCGCAACCCCTGCCCCGCGTAAGAACCCCTCAACAGCTTTATCCGGCGCGCCAACCTTTGGCCCGCGCCGTTCTTCCCGTAGGGTGGGTGTTTCACCCACCACTCCGACAACCGACAAAACCAACCGCCGAGGCGTCACAAATGCGGCAGCGCTTTCATACGTCACACCCGCGTCAGCCATGCCGCCCGTAATCAGCTTTTTCAAATCCTCGGCAGCGCGTTTTTGCATGCGCGCCGGAATTTCCTCGGAAAACAGTTCTAGCAGCAAATCAGCCATGCTTATTCCTAATATCTCTCATTTAACTGGCGCCACATATAGGCCCGCCCGTCGGGGTAAACCACCACAACGCGGTCCAACCCGTCCAATTCATTCACCGCCACCGAATAAGCGGTCGATGCGCCGCTTAAAATATCCGCATGAATTTGCGGGGGGTCATAACAATCAAACCATTTTGGCGTGCCAAGCGGCACTGCCTCATCAAACAAAGTCACGCCTTCAAAATCCGCCGGATCAACATTGAAACAGCCACGCAATTTCAAGCCAGAGCTAGTCGCATCCAAGCCCACATAATTGCTGACAGCAACTTCGCGGCCCTCAACCGTGATGGAGGGCAGGTCGTTAACCTTTTGATAAAAACCGTAAATCTGGGTCAGATACAAGGCTACGGTAAACACCGTTAAGAAAACGGCCATACCGATGATTAAAGTTTTTCCGCTCATTTCAGGATCCAATCACAAAGAGGGTTATCAGGGTTTGCACCACTGGCACCGGCAGGACCAAGCCCGCCGACATTACGATAAAAAATGGAAAAGCCATCAAAGCATCCCCGCCGCTTCGGTTTTCATAAACGCGTCAGCACAAGCCTTGGTCAAGGCCCGCACCCGCCCGATATAGGCTTGACGTTCGGTCACGGAAATCACGCCCCGCGCGTCGAGCAGGTTAAACACATGGCTGGCTTTGATGGCCTGATCGTAAGCCGGATGGGCCATGATGATTTTATGTCCGGTTTTAGGGTCATCGTCGGGCTGTTCCAGAATGCGACTGCATTCAGCCTCGGCATCTTTGAAATGTTGCAACAACATATCGGTATCAGCCACATCAAAATTCCAGCGCGAATATTCCTGTTCGGTTTGTTTAAAAATATCACCATAAGTCAGGGGGATTGCGGGTCGTTAAACGGCATGTCCATCACATGATCAATGCCCAGCACATACATCGCCAACCGCTCCAGCCCATAGGTCAGCTCGCCACTTACCGGCTTGCAATCATAGCCCGCTACCTGCTGAAAATAGGTGAATTGCGATACTTCCATGCCGTCACACCAAACCTCCCAGCCAAGACCCCAAGCGCCAAGGGTAGGCGATTCCCAGTCATCCTCAACAAAGCGAATATCGTGCAGGTCCATATCAATGCCGATGGCCGCGAGGCTGCCAAGATAAAGCGCCTGCAATTCCGGCGGGCTGGGTTTGATCAACACCTGATACTGATAAAAATGCTGCAAACGGTTGGGGTTTTCACCATAACGCCCATCGGTGGGCCGGCGTGAGGGCTGCGCGTATGCCACAGCCCAAGGTTTTTCACCAAGCGAGCGTAAAGTAGTGGCCGGATGAAACGTGCCAGCGCCCGCTTCCATATCATAAGGCTGCAAAATCGCACAGCCCTGCGCGGCCCAATAGGCTTGCAGGCGCATCAGGATTTCCTGAAATGATTTTGGCTTTGTCATGGCGTGGCCTTTAGGCAATTTATTTGGCCCCTCAATAGGGGGTGGCGCGCAGGGGGTCAATTGGGGAGTGTGTTACTATTGACGCTTAAGAGTAAATGTCTCATCGTCATTTATCTTAAGATTGAAAGGGTGAGTGGCATGCAATTGATAAAAAAGGTGGAAATAAAATATCTGCGATCACTCTACAATTTAAGCCTTGTAAATGTCGGGGATATGAACGTCATTTTTGGTAGAAACGATAGCGGAAAATCGAATTTCTTAAGGGCGCTTAACCTTTTTTTCAATAAACAAACAGAACCCAGCCAAAAGTTCGATTTTCGGATCGATATGTCTGACCAAAGAAAGCAGGAGGCGCGCGAGGTTAAGGGAAAACAATTTATGTGGATCAAAGTTACATTTACAATTCCTAAAAACTATCAAAACAGCCTCGGCAAAGAGTTAACTATTAAAAAGCAATGGAACAGAGATGGAGAAGTTAACCAAACGACAATGGGCAAGCCTGAAATAAATCCCGGGCGCCTCACCCGATTTCTAAATGACATCGATTTCACGTATATTCCCGCAATTAAGGATACCACCGTTTTTGCGGATCTAATTGAACGAATGTACGGGGCAGCCGCGGATTCCCAAGAATTATCATCTGCTGCAAACAACTTTGTGAAAGCAATTGGCGGGCAAGCATCAACTCTTACTTTGCAGTTATCTCAAATGTTTGGCGGGGAAACAAAACTGGCATTGCCAACAGATATGCAAAAGCTTTTCAGAAATTTGGATTTCTCCCACGGCGATGACAACCATTCGCTGTTGCGTCAGAAAGGAGACGGTGTCAAAGCCCGCCATTTACCCGAATTATTACGCTTTATTAACGAAAATGAATCTAGAAATAAATTTTACCTTTGGGGGTTTGAGGAACCAGAAAATTCATTAGATTTAGGCGCAGCAGAAATCGAGGCACAAAGGTTTGCCACTTTTGCTGAACGCAATGACACCCAAGTGTTCATTACCAGCCACTCGCCGGCATTTTACTTGGCTAATCTTAGCGGTAAAGCCAAAGTTAAAAGGTATTTCATAACAAAACAGGAAAAGAACGGACCTAAAAAAGCCATGACACCTGTGAACGCAGCTGCGCCAATTGATAATTTGGATGATGCCGAAAACAAAATGAAGCAGGCAGGGTTGCTTCAGCTTCCATTTATAATAAGAAAAATGGACGCCCAACGATCAGAAATACAAAGGCTGTCAAAAGATGCAAAAGCACTTAGAGCGGACTTGGATGCTATTGAAACTCCAACCTTGTATGTAGAAGGTCAACATGATGTAAACCTATTTATGGATGCGTTTAAGCGCCTAAAAGTATGTGACAAAATACCGATAAAACCTCTGGGTGGAACACCTGATACCACAAGCTCGCTCATTAAGGCCGTCTTAGAGCAAGGCGGGCTTTCAGCAAGGTCCAAAGCATTTTTCCTATTTGACAACGACCAAGCAGGACGAAGCGCTTACAAAAACTTGCAAAACAAAATGCCTTGCGAAACCCCAGAAGAACTCAATGAAAACATTCATGTATGGGTTTTGCAAGAGAGCCAAGAACACCTAGACTTCCTAAAAAGGAACAAAATTCCAATTGATAAATCTTTCTTTACCGCTGAATTTCTGCTCTCATCAGGGGAAACTTCCAAAATTTGCGAAGAGTTAGTTAGTCAAGCCCCCAACGGGAGGTTTGACCATTGGAAAGCATGCATTCATCAGTCATATCATGACACTTTACCACAGCACACATCAGTTAAACTAAATCAAGCCAAAGCCGGAACACCTGACTGGTTTTTTGCTCGCGGAATTCCAAAAACCTTGAAGGCTCAATTCGCTTTGCGTGTAAAAGAAAAAAACCTCAATACGGAATTAATAGATGCCATATCGAAAACTATTGTCAACATTATGCAATAAAGACGCCATCCTATCATTGTGGCCAGCCCTGCGCAGTTAACTTAACGTTGTAGGGTTGGTTTCAACCCACCCTACACACCGCCTCAACCAAAACCCTCAAATCCTCATCCCTCGTCCGATGATTAGTAATATTCACCTGTATCGCCACCCGCCCGTCAATGCGCGTGGTTGACGGCACCGCAATGCCCTCCTCCTGCAATCGAAGCACAATTTCCTCGTTCAGGGCATCGCTGCCTATATGGCGAAAGCACACGATCTGCATGGCCACCGGCGCGACCATTTCCAGTTTGGGTTGTTCGTTCACCAGCTGCTCCAACAGCTTTGCCTGCTCACAATTCCGCGTAATCGCCTGCCCCAACCGCGCCACCCCGTGTTCATTGATCTGCGCCCAGATTTTCAGTGCCCGAAACCCGCGCGACAATTCCGGCCCGTAGTCCACCGGCCAAGGGTTGCCTGCTGCAAGCCCCCGCGTTGAGGGTGCCAGATAATCGGGCCGATCTGAAAACGCCGCACGATGTTTGGCTTCATCACGTATCAAAACAAACCCTGCGTCATAATTCACATGCAGCCATTTGTGAAAATCAAACGCCAGCGAATCGGCGCGCGGTAGACCAACAAGCCGAGGCTGCAATAATTCCGAAAGCATGCCACTGGCCCCAAACGCGCCATCAATATGAAACCAAAGCCCTTCAGCCGCAGCAATATCGGCTATTGCGTCAAGATTATCAATCGCGCCCAAATTCACACTGCCCGCGGTTCCTGCCACATAGAACGGCTCCAACCCATCCGCGCGATCACTATCAATCGCAGATTGCAGGGCCGCAATATCCATCTCAAAAGCGTCAT
The DNA here is from genome assembly GCA_003228875.1 of Rhodobacterales bacterium. Lineage (GTDB taxonomy): Bacteria > Pseudomonadota > Alphaproteobacteria > Rhodobacterales > Rhodobacteraceae > UBA3077. Next base: position 51 of record QIGK01000012.1, on the reverse strand, counting down.
TCACCGGAATTAGCCGCAAGGAATCGCGACCCAACCCAAGCAGATCAAACG
>QIGK01000069.1 GCA_003228875.1 Rhodobacterales bacterium | reverse complement strand
TCATCTTCACTCCTTGAAGCTTACGATGAGACAGAAACCCTCCCTTATTCAATACCGCAAATCTGTTCCATAGGTGCTGACGTCAGACAGCCAAAGCATGTTTTCATATATCGTGTTTATTGTCATCTGACTCTAACACGTCCTCAGATTTTGACGAATCCGAACCGTCCTTCCACGGCCAGGAACCATCAGCCAGCATGCGCAAATACACGCGGCGACAAAGCTCCAGATGGCGTTCAAGATGTTCTTCTTTAGTCATGTTTTTATTCTACTAACCCAGAGGCAATGGCAAAGACGGGGAAATTTCCTTGTTGCCGATAAACGACGGGCAGGTGTCGGCAGAAAAAGTGCGGGTTTTTTCTCCATTAATCATGAGTTGAACATATGCACGGTAGTTTGGCTGACCAATAAGATCGTTCACGGCTATACTGTTAAGCTGCCTAGAGAATGTTGGTGCGTCCTGCGCACCAACCCGAAACACCATCATACTTCCCACATTTCCCATTACCGCCTCAAACACGTCATGGTCGGTTTGCACGATGTGCTGGTGGGCCAGCGTGATTCCAAGACCATACTTGCGCATTTCTGAAAGCATTCCTGCAAACGCGGACGTGGTGAATGAATGAAATTCGTCCACGTAGAGCATAAAGGGTCGGCGCAACGCTTCCGGCTGATCATGACGGGAAAAGGCCGCATTCATAATGCTGGAGACAATGAGGCCGCCCATAACATTGGCCGTGTCAGCTCCTAATTGCCCTTTGGCGAGGGAAACAATCAGGTTCTGACCCTTGTCCATGATTTGACGAAATCTCAGTGGTTTTTCTGGTTCGCACAAGGACTTCCGGACAACCGGGTTCGCCAGAAATGCCCCAAGCTTGTTGGCAATTGGTGCAACACCATCGGCGGCATTCTGATAGTTCATCCTTGGGTATTCTTCGGTCCAAAAAGCCCGAACCTGAGTGTCCTCGACGTATTTCAGGACAGAGCGCCGGAAATCCTTATCAACATACAGACGTACAATATCCCGTATATCCGCCTGTGGTGTTTCTAGTAAAGCCAGAATGGCATAGCGCAGTAAGTGTTCCATTCTGGCACCCCAGGCATCCGGCCATTGTTTTTTCATTGCATCGATAAAACCAGAGGCAACTATTGGGCGGTGTGCAGCGCCGACACGGGTAAGAGGGTTGTAGCCATACGGGCTTTCTGGGTCAGCAACGCGCCAATACAAATGCTCCGCTCCGAGCGAGCTGGACAAGCTGTCCGCCAGATCACCGTGCGGATCAATCAGACAAAATCCCAAACCAGCCCGGGCGTCCTGCCGAGCCATATTAAGCAGTAGCGTTGATTTGCCGGTGCCGGTTTGCCCGACAATGTATAAATGCGCCAAGCGATCATTCAGGCGTATACCAAAATTCCCCGGTCGATATCTTCGATATGCAATGCCAAGCCCGGTGACATAATTGGGGTCATGGATCATCCCGCTATTGTCCGGCTATTTACCAGCCGGTCATGGAAGGAAAACCCGAAGCGGCTGGAGCGCCTCGCCCGCGAAGAAACCATGCTGCTTTACAACCACGCACAGGCTGGCAGCGCAAATTTAAGCGATAGCGAGGTGGAAGCCGCTCTTGCCTCCCACTGGCCCCATGACACCCCGCGCGCGCTCCAGATCCAGCTACAAGAGCTCGGGCGGGCATTGTTTGAGGATGAAGGCCTCTCGCTTGAGATCCCGCCACCACCGGCGCTTTGCAACACCATAGAGGGAGCCCGCTACCGCGATATGCTGGCCCGCCTTGGCCAAGCCCGCAATGATCGGGTCATGACCCTTTCGGCGTTGGATACCATCTCCCAAAGCCTCGCTACCATTGCCCGCGTAGCCCCGCCGATTGACGGCGACGTGCTTGTGGAAATCACCCAATTCGCGCATCCGCTCAATCAAGCCGTCCAGGATATCATCGCGCCATTCTTCCAAGACAACGACTACAACCACTTCAAAGCCCTGCGTGAGCGCCTAGATGCGAACCTCACCAAAACCAACCGCACCAACCCCGTCTACCCCCGCGACTACAAGGGCGACGATGTGGTCGATATGTATCTCTCAGGCACGCTGCTAAAAGAGCTCTTTACCCTCAAAACCGCCTTCACCATTCCCGAAGATCGGCGCTTTGAGCACATGCATATGGTGGCCGGTTCGGGCCATGGCAAAACCCAAACCATGCAGTATTTCATTGCCAAGGATTTGGAAGACGTGGCGCGGGGCGACAAGTCTGTAGTGGTGATCGATAGCCAGGGTGATTTGATAAACAACATTCTCAAAGCCAAACATCTTCCGCCCGAGCAAATCGTTTTGATCGACCCTGAGGACATCGCATTCCCCGTGAGCCTCAATCTATTTTCCGTCGGCCAAAGTCGCCTGGCCAGCTATGGCGACCTAGAGCGGGAACGCCTAAGCAATTCCATCATTGAGCTTTACGACTTCGTGCTGGGCTCGCTCCTATCGGCGGGCATGACCGCAAAGCAATCGGTGGTCTTTCGATACGTCACCCGCCTGATGTTCCACATCCCAGACGCCACCATCCACACACTGCGTGAGCTGATGGAGGCAGGCGGCACTGACAAATACCGCGAGCATATCAACAAGCTAGAGGGCACCCCACGCCGGTTCTTTGAAATCGAGTTTGATAGCAAAGAATTCACAAATACCAAAACCCAAGTGCTGCGGCGGCTATATGGTGTGCTGGAAAACCAAACCTTCGAGCGCATGTTCACCAACCCACAATCCAAGTTCGATATGTTTACCGAGATCAACGCGGGCAAGCTGATTTTGATCAACACGTCCAAATCGCTGCTGAAAGAACAAGGCACCCAGATCCTTGGCCGCTTCTTCATTGCCCTCATTGCCCAAGCCGCACAGGAACGCGCTACCTTGCCAGATTTTGATCGCCTACCGACGATGGTCTATATCGACGAAGCGCAGGACTATTTTGACCAAAACATCGGCATTATTCTCAGCCAGGCTCGCAAGTATAAAGTGGGGATGATTATGGCCCACCAGTTCTTGGGGCAGCTCTCTAACGGCTTGCAAGAGGCCTTTGAGGCCAATACCAGCATCAAGCTCGCCGGTGGTGTATCCGCGCGCGATGCCCGCGCCTTAGCAGGACAAATGGCGGCGGACCCAAACCTTATCCAGCAACAACCCAAGGGCACCTTTGCAACCTTTGTGCGGGGCCTCACTGAGCGTGCCGTGCCGATATCCTTTCCGTTCTTTGTGCTGGAAAAGATGCCTAAAACAAGCCAGGAAGAACGCGAAGCCATTCGCGACTACAGCCGAAATAATTACGCTGAACCATTGCAGAACAAAGCTAATCATAGCGCCTCACCAGCTCACCAAGGTATTGAAAAACAAGACAATAATGACGACATAGACCCACTGGCACCTTCACCGGAACTTTAAATTCTGCTATATCTGATTGCATGATGCACACAGATAAAATCGGCAGAGCCACATTCCATCACATAGCGCCGCAACGCGTTACCCACCTAACGAATCGCCAACTTCGTTGGATGAAATTTATTGAACGTCACGGGCCACAGTCATCTGTCTACCTGCACGAACTCACCAAAGACACCCACCGCTGCAAAGACACGACCCTGCGCCAACTGCAAAAACTCCGCGCCGGTGGCTTCCTATACCTGCCACGCCAACAACGCGCCACAGAATACGTCAACTTCAAACCGTTCATCTATGACCTGACGCCCAAAGCCAAAACCTATCTCTTTGACCAAGGCCTAGCTGAACCCACCATCCGCCCCACCGGCCATTGGTGGCACGGATATATGACATCATGTGTTACCAGCTCCATCGACATCATGGCCGCGCGCGAAGGCATTCGATACATTCCCACTCACGAAATTCTAAAGATCAAAGACGCACCCTTGGCCATCCCAATCGACAACCAACGTCTTATCCCCGACCAACTCTTTGCCTTGGACTACGGCGACAGCTTCCGCGCTTTTACGTTGGAGGTTGATCGCGGAACTGAACCAAAAACCACCACGGCCAAACGGAAAAGCTATGCCAATTCGATTGAGCTATATCGCAAGATGATTGAGCGGGGTTTGCCGCCAAGCACCGCGCAAAGGGTAACGGTTTTGGCTTTGGTCTGGTTAATGCAGACAGTATTTCTCGCACCCTTTCCGCCCGATATTATAAAGACGGCTCTGAAATTCTTGTGGATCAAGGCGAGGGCAAAAACCCGCGCCGCCTGACCCCGCGTGAATGCGCGCGGCTTAGTGCCCGAAATGGTGGCGGCTATACGCTTGAGGCTGAACTTGGAATTTCGCCCAATGGATATGCGGAACCAGATTTTCTTGGCTGGGAAATCAAGCAATACGGGGTGCGGGATTTCGAAAACTATCGTGCCAAAAGCCCAGTGACCCTTATGACGCCTGAGCCAACTGGCGGATATTATCGAGAGCAAGGTGTGGAAGCATTTCTTCACAAATACGGCTATGCGGATAAATCCGGCAAACCTGATCGAATTAACTTTGGCGGAATTTATTCAACACAAAGAGGTTTCCATGCTGATACCGGACTTGCTTTGCGGCTTGTTGGATTTGATGTCGATTCAGGAAAAATCACAGACCTAAACGGCAGCATCTGTCTCGTGGATCAAGACGGCAATATCGCGGCCTCATGGGGCTTTGCAGGCGTTATGAACCATTGGAACCGAAAACACGCCAAAGCCGCGTATGTGCCCTCTATGATGCAATTCCCGCCACCTGAATACCACTATGGCCCGCAAGTGCAGCTATGTGAAGAAACCGATGTCTTGTTGCTTTTGGCGGCGTTTGCCGCAGGTGATGCGTATTATGATCCAGGGATTAAAATGGAAGGTATGAACGCTGGAAAGCCAAAGACCAAACGCAGGAGCCAGTTTCGAATTAACATTTATCGCGGCTTTATTTCAAGTTTGGTACTCAGGAATTGTAGCTGACAATAGGGTCGGGTGGCCAGATAGTGCACATCCAGCCACCCTTGCTCCTTATGCAGGAGTGTCGGTCAGGTCTTCTCGACGATCCAGCCGTGTTTGCAGCCAGTCCAACACTTCATTCTCAACCCATCCCACCCTGTTGGGGCCGAGTTGTATCCGCTTTGGGAACGTCCCGGCCTTTTCCAGTCTGGCCACGTGTTGTGGCGAGTATAGAACCATCTCCTTGAGCTGGTGCTTTGAAAGTATCCGCATCTCGATCTCTCCATGTTTGAAGAGCATCGCGATGCCCTAGGTTACAACAATACCCAGGCGGAAGTAGCTTAGCAGCGAAAGGTTTAAATGGCGAGAATTTCTAAGTCGCCACAAAACGATTTTGCACAAGTTTTCACAGTTGGAATCATATTTAGCGAAAATATAGGAGCCTAATGAGAGCCTAAGAGAATCCAAGCCACTCGGTATTTTTGCTAAGCTATTGAAAAAATTGGTAGCGGGAGAGGGACTTGAACCCCCGACACGCGGATTATGATTCCGCTGCTCTAACCACCTGAGCTACCCCGCCTTACCGTGGGTGTATTTAGGTTAGGTTTGTGTAGGCGTCAAGCGGAGATAGGCGATATTATAGTGGAATATTTCGTGAACGAATGGTCGGATTTGGATCAAGATACATTTTAAAGGATAGTTAGAAATGGCTTCAGTCCATTTCGGTTCCTAATCTACGGAATGCAAATGCCGGTGGCAGCACGGCGGGTATTGCTCCTGCATTGGAAAAGGCGGGCCACGCAAGAATGTGACCTTTGTTGTGCATGGCCTTGGCGATGACAACAAAACCTATTTGCTGTGCGCGAAACGCTTTCAACGCTAGTTCACAATATACGATGCACGCCTTACCGCATGGCGCCGCCAAGCCTGCAAATTGTTTTTCGCAAGAACCTGCCATATGGCTGAGGCCTATTGCGTGGGCCGCTTCAACGTAATTGCCAAGTCCGGTCTTATCGTTCACCCAATATTGGTATCAAGGTCAAATTTCTCAACCAACCGCCAAAGCTCGGCTTTTGGATTGATCATATTGGCTCGCATAAACCCATAATAAGCGCCAGCCTTATCATCTATTTCAGATTCGTGTGCGGCAACAATATCATTCAAAACACCAATCCGGCCGCCAAATTTCGCAACCAGTTTTCCCCAAAGCAAATCCAAGCCAAATCCGCTAATGCTTTCGCCAAGATAGGGACCAATGGCTTGCAGCGCACGGCGCGACAATACCGGCATCATGATTTCCACCGCATTGGTTAGCCCCCTATCACCCGCAAACCCAAGGCAAGATTGAACGTTGGCACCAAACCTTGAAGAACCGCATTTTGCTGGAGAACTACTTCTATCCCG
>QIGK01000138.1 GCA_003228875.1 Rhodobacterales bacterium | reverse complement strand
TTTTATTGCCCCCTACACTAATCTCTGCTGCTGCTCTTGCAACACGGGCAAACTCGCTTTTGTTGGCAACCTTTTAATCTCTTCCCCAACTTCCTTACCAGCCACAACCAGGTCAAACTGCGCCTGAAGATTGAGCCAGAAAGCGGGATCGGTTCTAAACCAATGACCAAACCGCAGAGCGGTATCACCGGTAAGGTTTGTTTAGCCCAGGCGGCTCCCGCCGTTATGCCCTGATCCTTGTAGGATCAAGAAACGCAGGTTGGGCATGGCCTCGGCAGGAAAACATATGTCTTTGGCACAAAAAAACCGCGCAGTTGCCCGCGCGGCGTTTTCTTTTTTAGTGTGCCTAGCTTTATTCAGCGGAAATGCTGGCAATATATGCAGCTATGTCTTCCGGATTGGCACGATGTTTATAAGACATTTTTCCGCGCGCCGAACTATCGTCTAGGAATGCCCGCAAAAAGGCGCTTGGGTCGGTGATATATTCAGCAAAATTTGCTTCATCCCAAACCAGACCTGCTTCGCCAGCATCAATCATATCTTGGCCGTAACGGTACCCTTCGACGGTGCCAGCGGTTCGGCCAATCATGCCAAACAAGTTAGGTCCAGAGCGGCCACCACGAACGATGGTTTCATCACCGTCAACAATCCCGTGGCAAGCTTTGCAACTGCGAAAATCGCCTTCGCCGGCAGCGGCGTCACCAAGTGAGGCCATTTCCGCAGTTGTTTCTACAACAGCAGCTTCGGCAGCTTCCTCTGTGGCAGCTTCGGCAGTAGCAGCTTCTTCTGCAGCTTCGGCGGCGGCAGCTTCTTCAGCGGCGACAGCAGCTGCAGCGTCAGCGGCTGCTGTCGCTGCGGCGACAGCTTCAGCAGCTTCGGCGGCTGCTTGTTCAGCAGCTTCGGTTTCGGCTTGGGCAGCAGCGGCAGCTTGCGCCGCGGCAGCGGCTTCAGCAGCAACAGCTTCGGCAGCAGCGGCAGCATCAGCAGCGGCTTGTTCCGCAGCAGCAGCTTCAGCAGCGGCGGCTTCTAGTGCAGCGGCAGCGTCGGCAGCAGCCTTTTCTGCGGCGGCAACGGCTTCAGCGGCGGCTTGTTCAATAGCAGCGGTAGCTTCGGCTTCGGCTTCGTCTGCATCGGCTGCGGCTTGAGCAGCAGCAGCGGCGGCGGCTTCAGCGGCGGCCAGTTCGGCAGCAGCGGCGACTTCGGCCTCTACTGCGGCGCTTGCTATTGCGGCAGCCTCGACGGCCGCTTTGGCATTTTGAGAATCCACGTATTTATAGCCACCAAAGGCAGCAGCAGCAGCAATTACGATTACAGCAAATATTTTTGTCCCATTGCTGTTTTTTATCGGGTTTTCGGCACTCATTTTGGCATTCCTTTCGCCATTATATATTATTAATACAGGCCAAATGTCCGAAACAGGCCAGCCTGATGAATCAGGCTGATTTTGCCGTGTTGCACCATAAAATGCAAGCGCGGCATATTACCTCTATCTATGGATTGCAGTTTTTCGAAAAAACCACTCAATTTTAAGTTGTTTGGGCGAGGACCAGACAAGGCTTGACCAGATTTCTGAGGTTTTGCCAGCAAGCAACTAAGACAGGAATGTGGTTGCCTTACCAGTTTATTTTTTGAGGTTACGCGCTTGGAACAACAGCGTCACGCACCATCTATCAGATGGAACAAATCGAGGGCTTAAACAAAGCGAAGAAAATGAATTAGGGGCTGACCCAGATAACTAAACCACTACCGACTTGCGTCGGTAGGATTTTTGATGTGCTGTTCCAAGTACTGAAGTACGATGTCTTGCGTGATGGCACCGTTGGTGGTTGACAAGTAGCCCCGCTCCCAAAAGTGCTTACTCATCACGGAGCATGCGGACTTCTTTACGCAGCCGTTCGTTTTCCTGAATTAAATCAATTTGGGGTTCTGAGTTCGGAACTTGATCCCGCTCTTCCTTGATCCAGCGTCTTCCTTGATCCAGCGACTTAATGTTGAAAAACCAATTTCAAAGCCCATGGCAATTTGCTTTCGGCTAAGCCCGCTGGTCAGCGCGACCCGCACAACTTCCTGTCTAAATTCTGCTGTTGGTTTCGGTCCCATGTGTATTCGCCTTTAGTGCATAATATCCGATTAAAGGAGCGGCACAATTCCGCGACAGGGCCAATCTGCATTTGGTGGTTATGAGTCCTAACCCAAAGTCAGAATTTGAAACATAGGCATGTCTGCTCAATACATTTCGAATTTTATGGGTAAAATAATTGCGCCGGGTGGCTCGATTTGTTAGAACCGTCAAGTGACAGTCAGGGCAGAAGCCCGTGTCGGGGCAAAGCCCTGCTTTCATCCAAAACATTGACAAATTCTTGGCCGCAGAATGGGCGAGGCGTGATGCATTCTCGTGTTGCGTTGGTGGGTCGGGGGGGCTTTTTCGCGAAATGCCCCCCCGTATCATTACATCGCTGCGTCACCGGTAAAAAGGCCCAAAACCAACCCGATTATTGTGCAGCCGATTGTTGCATATCCTCCGTCGATCAAAGTCAGATTTCGTGGCCTGCCGCCATAGGCATAATTGGTAACAATCCAAGGCAGCGCGATAAATGCACCCAAACCAAGCCCACTCAGCAGAGATTTTTCAATACCCATAATGCCAGCCTGAGCAAACATATGCCGCATCATTCCAGCCACCAAGATAACCATTATCGCGCTGATAATAAACGGTTTTGGGTCTTTGCCCATGCCACCGTCGACCTGTTCCTGGGTGATCCCGGCCGCAACCATCCACGGATTTCGAAGCGCCATATACCAGATGGCACCAAATACGTAAGCAGCCGCCGCTGCGGCCAATACTGCAACATATTCCATAAAATCATCCCTCGTTTTTTTGTTTATATGCCAAGTATAACGCGGAAATTTAGTTTGTCATATATCCGCCCATTTCGCAGACAGTCTTCCATTCCTTAGCTGTTACTGGCTGCACCGAAAGCCTTGTGTTATTGACCAAAACCATGTCTTTCAGCCGCTCATCCGCCTTGCAGTCATCTAGCGTGACAGAGTTTGGAAACGCTGCAACAGCTTTGATGTCAACACATTCCCAACGCACATCTTCGGTGGTGCTGTCAGCATGTGCTAGCGCGCAAACCTCTACCACGCCAACTACGCATTTTTCCTTTATGGAGTGATAAAAAAACGCCAGATCGCCCAATTCCATCAGGCGCATATTGTTACGGGCCTGATAATTTCGTACCCCGTCCCATTCCTCGCCAATATCGCCTTTGGCGACCTGATCCTCCCAGCTCCACGCATTGGGTTCGGATTTGAAAAGCCAGTAATTCATCGGGTTACTCCTGTTTTAGGGGCCGCGACAGCAAGGCATCCATGGCCTCGATCAAGGTGATTTTCTGGTCAATGATAGCGCTGACAGCGTCGGCAATTGGCGTGTCTACGTCAATAGTTTTTGCAACCGCCTTTGCGGTCGCGACCCCTTCAACGGTCACCCCCGGATCAGGTAATTTACCCTGCCCAATCGCCAATCCCATGGCAAAGTTACGCGATTTAGTGCTGCTGCATGTCAGCGTCAAATCGCCAAGACCAGATAGCCCTTGCAAGGTTTCCGGCTTGGCACCCATCATCACCCCAACCCGCTGCATCTCAGCAAAGCCACGCGTCAGAACCGCCGCTCGTGCGCTTTCGCCAAGCCCTGCACCAATGGTCATGCCACAGGCCAGCGCAATCACGTTTTTTAACGCCCCGCCAAGCTGGGCGCCCAACGGGTCATCCGACAAATAAAGCCTAAGGCGCGGCGTTGATAACAGATGCTGCAATTTTTGACCGATTTCGGGATTATCGCTTGCCAAGGTCAATGCTGTGGGCAAGCCCTTTGCAATATCGACGGCAAAGCTGGGGCCAGTCAGAATGGCCAGTGTTGCGGTTGAATATCGCGCCACTATTTGGCTTTGCAACGCGCCGCTAACCAAATCAATGCCCTTTGCACAAAGGATAAGCGGCGTATTTGGCAACACATTTTCAGCCAAAAAGCCAGCGGTTTGCTGGGCGGGAATTGCCAACAGATTGGCCTCGCAGGTGTGCAAATCAGCCAAATTATCGGTCACAATCAACGATTTCGGCAATCGGATTTCCGGCAAATACCCAGCATTGTAGCGGGTTGATTGCATGGTTTTGGCGTTGCTGCGTGACCAAAGCAAAATTTGGTTACCTGCTTTTGCCAAGGTCACCGCCAGTGCGGTGCCAAATGCGCCTGCGCCAATTACGCCAATGCTCATGCTTTTGCGCCTTTCTTGCCGGAACCCAACATGGGTTTAGCAGTGCTGTCCAGTGGCCAACGCGGTCGTGCCACCAATGTCAGATCATCAAAAGCCGATGCTTGAAATCGCTCCACCCCTGCCCAAGCGATCATTGCGGCGTTATCCGTGCAAAGCTTTAACGGCGGAGCAGTAAACCCAAAACCTGCGGCCAGCGCGGCTGTCTTTAGCGCGGAACCGATGGTTTTATTGGCGGCAACGCCACCTGCCACGGCAAAATTTGTGGTGCCGAACCGCGCGGCAAATTCATCCATGGCCCAGCGAGATTTCTGAGCCAGAACATCACAAACCGCAGCTTGAAATCCGGCGCATAAATCAGCGCGGTCTTGCTTTGTCAGCCCTGATTTTTCTGCCACGATTGCCTCACTGGCGCGGCGTAATGCGGTTTTTAGGCCAGAGAATGACATATCACATCCGGCGCGATCCAAAAGCGGGCGCGGAAATTTGAACCGCTTTGAGTCGCCCTTTTCTGCCTCACCCTCAACCAAAGGTCCGCCGGGGTATCCAAGGCCCAGAATACGGGCGGTTTTGTCAAAGGCTTCGCCAGGGGCATCGTCAATTGTGCCACCCAAACGCAGAAACCGATCAGCGGATAATACCGCCAGAAATTGGCAATGCCCGCCGGAAACCAGCAACATCAAATAGGGATATTCCAAACCATCGGTCAGGCGCGGGGTCAAAGCGTGGCCAGCCAGATGGTTTATACCAATGATTGGCTTGCCAGACCCGACCGCCAGTCCTTTGGCAAACATCACGCCCGACATCACACCGCCAATTAATCCCGGCCCAGCGGTTACGGCGATGGCGTCGATATTTTGCAAACCAATGCCTGCTTGGGCCAACGCGGCTTTGGCACAAATATCCAGCCGCTCCGCATGGGCGCGGGCCGCTATTTCGGGAACCACACCCCCAAACCCCATATGCAGGTCATCTTGGCCCATCACCAAGTTTGACAGGATCGTGTGATCAGAGCGCACGACCGCAGCCGCCGTATCGTCGCAGCTACTTTCAAGGCCCAGAATTGTGATTGTTTGTCCCATAACATTTGGGGTATCACCGTGCGCATGAGCAAGCAATATGACATCGACTCTCCGTTGAAAATCGGCACACGCGGATCACCGCTGGCGCTGGCGCAAGCCGTGGAAACTCGCAGCCGGTTGATGGCTGCTCATAATCTGCCTGAAGCCGCCTTTGCGATAGCCGTTATTCAGACAACTGGTGATGCTGTCCAAGACCGGCCATTGTCAGAAATCGGTGGCAAAGGTCTTTTTACCAAAGAAATTCAAGAAGCGCTTTTGGATGGCCGCATAGATATTGCGGTGCATTCTTTTAAGGATGTGGCGACCAAACTGCCGGATGATCTTGTGATCAACACCTGCCTGCCGCGTGAAGATGTGCGCGACGCGTTTATCAGCCGAAAATATCGCTCGATCGAGGAGTTGCCAAATGGCGCGACGGTTGGCACCTCTAGCCTGCGACGGCGCGCCCAATTGCTGACCATGCGCCCCGACCTGAAACTGGTGGAATTTCGCGGCAATGTGCAAACCCGCCTGAAAAAGCTGGATGCGGGCGTGGCCGAGGCCACGTTTCTGGCCTGTGCGGGCCTGCACCGGTTGGGCACTTTTGACATTGCCAACCCGATTGAAACCGACGTGATGTTGCCAGCCGTGGCCCAAGGCGCGATTGCCATTGAACAACGGCGCGGGGACGGGGTGGTTAGCGATATGCTAGCCCCCATTCACCACGCTGAAACCCTGCTGCGCACCAGCGTTGAGCGGGCTTTTCTGGCTGAACTTGACGGATCTTGCCGTACCCCGATTGGCGGGTTGGCTGAGATTTCAGGCGAAGAAATTATTTTTCGTGGTGAGATCCTTCGCCCCGACGGATCGCAGGTTTTCAAAGGCGAATGGCGTGGGGCTGTTGCTGATGCGGTAAGCATTGGCGCTGCGGCTGGCATTGAGTTGCGCGCCAAGAGCGGGGAGGGGTTCTTTGGCTAAGACCCTTTTGTTAACGCGTGCGCGCCTGCAAGCCCATGAATTTTCCATGCTGGTTGAGCAAAAAACCAAATTTCAATGCCATATTGCGCCGATGCAGGAAATGCGGGACCTTCCTGTGGAGCTTTCATTCGATGGCGTTGACGGGCTGGTTTTTACCTCAAAAAACGGTGTTGAAAGTTTTGCGCGGCGCTGGGATGTGCGAAATATTCCGGCTTATTGCGTCGGCCCTGCGACGGCTGCAAAGGCTGAAGATGCGGGAATGCGAGCGTTTTCTGCCAGTGGAAATTCTGAAGCATTAGCGGGGCTAATCAACAGGGCGAAACTCAAAAATCCATTGCATATTCATGGGCTACATATGGCTGGGGACATGGAAATTGGCGGTTCTGACCTAGCAATCTATGAGCAGGTTGCTTTGCCACTAGATCAGATGACGGTTGATATGCTTGCCATAGGTGAAATTGACGCGATTGCGTTGTTTTCGCCCCGCTCGGCGCAGTTGCTGGCGGATGTTTGGCAGGCTGGATGGCCTGAAACTGTGTTTTTCTGTATTAGCGAGGCAACAGGGAAACCTGTGGAAAAACTGGGGCAGACAATGATCAGTGGTGAGCCAAGCGCGGATTCCATGCTGGCACGTCTCTTGAACTAAGGACAAAGCACGACCTTAGGTTTCCACCCCAAGGGACCTCTGGAAACTATGCCTAACAGCTGTTATATAAGCCCAAGCTCGCCCATCGGCGAGCTTTGCTTTTAGGAATCTCCGAATGTCAGACGCGCCGATTGCCCCCGATTTCAAAACC
>QIGK01000107.1 GCA_003228875.1 Rhodobacterales bacterium | reverse complement strand
GGCTTGGCTACAGTAAAAAGCAGGCCAGCTTTCCCAGATGGTCGCGGCGTCATTGTTGCGCAGCGAAACTTTACCAATCTTCGAACTATGTGTTTCATACCCAAGCTGATGGTAATCTTGCGCAAAAGCTGCATGAATTTCTGACATTTGGGCTTGGCTTACCGCCAATTTATTGCCCGCTCCGGATGTTTGCCGCACAACTTGCAATTCGGTCGTGAAACCAATTTTTGCGCGCAATGCTTCAAGATCAGCGGTGAGCGTTTCCTGCCGTAGAATAGTTTTGGCATGTTGCAGGCAATTATAGGGATGGGTCTGTGCAATAATGTGGTGTCTGAAATTACCCGCGAGATATTTCTGGCAGCGATCAAAAGCAACGGTTTCGTCTTTAAGAATATTGAGCGCCATTTCAACGGTAAGGTCAGGCCATGCAGGTTGCGCGTAAAACCCGCCAAAATCGGGATTGCCAAATTTGAACATCCGTATAGCGGACAAAAACCGGTCTTGCGGATTTCGGACTATTGCAAAAGAAGGTTTGTCGCGCCACGTTGCCGGAATATGGCCAAAAGTGCGAAACTTGATCTCAAAATCCCACAACGCCCGAATCGCCGTGCCAGCGGTTTTGGGGATGTGGATGAAAACGACATCGGGTTTTTCAAATATAAGACAGGTCAAAAGCACACCAGAATACAAGGTCGCCAAAATTGGCGTTTCAACCGGATTTTAGCGGCTAAAAAATTATTTTAACAGGAATAATGCCAGCCCTGCGGCTTTATCTTTTCGCGCCAATATGGCAGAGTTTCCTTGGAATTTAGCACCAAAATCAGCCAATAATTTTAGCAATGATTTCCTGTTGACATCCCGCCTAAACATTCCTATTTTCCGCGCGCTCGGGTGAGGTAACTTTACCGATTCCGATACAAGCCACAATTTGGCGGTCATGAACCGGGTTTTGCCTCGTTCCTCTGGAATTTCGCCGCGCCGGACAGTTACCATTACCACGTCCGAGGCGGCAATTTGGCATTCTGTGCATTCGGTGCAGGGTGTCGTAAGTATTGAAACGGGTTGAACGGGGTTTTAACTGCATGCCAACGATCCAACAGCTGATCCGCAAACCGCGGAAGCCTAAAGTAAAGCATCAAAAGTCGATGCATCTACAGGCATGCCCGCAAAAACGCGGCGTATGCACACGTGTTTACACAACCACACCTAAAAAGCCGAACTCGGCGATGCGTAAGGTTGCCAAAGTGCGCCTGACCAACGGGTTTGAGGTCATTTCTTACATTCCGGGCGAAAGCCATAACCTGCAAGAGCACTCCGTTGTGTTGATCCGCGGCGGCCGTGTAAAAGACCTTCCAGGTGTTCGTTACCACATTCTTCGCGGTGTTTTGGATACGCAAGGCGTCAAAGACCGCCGCCAGCGTCGTTCAAAATACGGCGCCAAGCGTCCTAAGTAAGGAATACCGATATGTCACGACGCCACAGAGCCGAGAAACGCGAAATCTTGCCAGACGCCAAATATGGCGACAAGATTCTGACCAAATTTATGAACAACCTGATGCTGGACGGCAAAAAATCCGTTGCAGAACGTATCGTTTACGGTGCGCTTTCAAAGGTTGAAGAAAAGCTGAAGCGGGAGCCGATCGAGGCATTCCACGAAGCATTGGAAAACATCAAGCCAACCGTAGAGGTGCGTTCGCGCCGTGTTGGTGGTGCGACCTATCAGGTGCCTGTTGAAGTGCGCCCAATCCGTCAAGAAGCACTG
Organism: Rhodobacterales bacterium; assembly: GCA_003228875.1. Taxonomy (GTDB): domain Bacteria; phylum Pseudomonadota; class Alphaproteobacteria; order Rhodobacterales; family Rhodobacteraceae; genus UBA3077. The sequence continues at coordinate 4,455 of QIGK01000107.1, read as the reverse complement.
GCCATTCGCTGGTTGATCAACGCTTCGCGTTCGCGCAACGAAAACACCATGGAAGAACGCCTTGCTGGTGAGCTTCTGGATGCGGTCAACACACGCGGTTCTGCCGTGAAAAAACGCGAAGACACCCATAAAATGGCAGACGCTAACAAAGCGTTCTCCCACTATCGCTGGTAGGACTTGTAACGATGGCACGCGAATACCCCTTAAAAGAATACCGCAATTTTGGTATCATGGCGCATATCGATGCGGGTAAAACCACCTGCACCGAACGCATTCTGTATTATACTGGTAAATCCCATAACATTGGTGAAGTGCATGATGGCGCTGCAACAATGGACTGGATGGAGCAGGAGCAGGAACGCGGTATTACCATTACTTCGGCTGCGACAACCACTTTTTGGGCGCGTACTGAGGACGGTGAAACCGAAACCACGCCAAAGCACCGCATGAACATCATCGATACCCCGGGCCACGTTGATTTCACCATTGAAGTTGAACGTTCTTTGGCGGTTCTTGATGGCGCGATTGCTTTGCTCGATGCCAATGCAGGTGTTGAACCGCAAACCGAAACCGTTTGGCGTCAGGCTGACCGGTATAAGGTGCCGCGCATTGTATTCGTGAACAAAATGGACAAAATCGGCGCGGATTTCTTTAACTGCGTTGAAATGATCGAAAGCCGTGTTGGTGGCAACCCGATGCCCATTCAATTGCCAATTGGTGCGGAAACTGAGCTGGAAGGCTCGATCGACCTGATCACCATGCAGGAATGGGTTTATGAGGGCGATGATTTGGGTGCTTCTTGGGAAATTCGCCCAATTCGCGACAGCCTAAAAGAAAAAGCCAACGAGATGCGCGCCCATATGATTGAAATGGCCGTTGATATGGATGACGATGTGATGGAGGCTTATCTTGACGGTAAGGAACCAGACATTGACACCCTGCGCAAATTGATCCGCAAGGGCACCATTGAAATGGCATTTGTGCCTATCCTTGCTGGTTCTGCATTTAAGAACAAAGGTGTTCAGCAATTGTTGAACGCTGTGATTGATTTCTTGCCAAGCCCGCTGGATGTGGTTGATTACATGGGCTTTAAGCCCGGTGATGAAAGTGAGACCCGTGACATTGCGCGCCGCGCAGATGATGACATGCCGTTTTCGGGCCTTGCCTTTAAAATCATGAATGACCCGTTTGTTGGCACGCTGACATTTACGCGGCTATATTCCGGCACGCTTGCCAAAGGTGACGGCATTGTCAACTCGACCAAAGGCAAAAAAGAACGCATTGGTCGTATGATGATGATGCACAGCAATGATCGTGAAGAAATCACCGAAGCATTCGCAGGCGATATTATCGCGCTGGCTGGCCTGAAACAGACCACCACTGGCGATACGCTTTGTTCAGCCCAAGATCCGGTGATTTTGGAAACAATGACCTTCCCCGATCCTGTGATTGAAATCGCTGTTGAGCCAAAAACCAAAGCTGACCAAGAAAAAATGTCAACCGGCCTTGCCCGTCTGGCAGCCGAAGATCCATCCTTTCGTGTGGAAACTGACCAGGAATCTGGCCAGACCATCATGAAGGGCATGGGTGAGCTGCACTTGGACATTTTGGTTGACCGCCTGAAACGTGAATTCAAAGTTGAGGCCAATATCGGCGCGCCACAAGTGGCATATCGTGAAACCATTGGTCGCGAGCATTCCTTTGATTATACCCACAAGAAACAATCCGGTGGTTCTGGTCAGTTTGCGCGCATCAAGATGACAATTATGCCCACCGAGCCGGGCGAAGGTTTCAGCTTTGAGAGCAAAGTCGTTGGCGGTAATGTGCCCAAGGAATACATCCCGGGCGTTGAAAAAGGCGTTAGATCTGTCATGGATAGCGGCCCGTTGGCTGGCTTTCCGGTGATCGATTTCAAGGTTATTTTGACGGATGGCGCTTACCACGACGTTGACTCCAGCGTGCTGGCGTTTGAAATCGCGGCCCGCGCAGGGATGCGCCAAGGTTTGCGCGATGCAGGCGCTAAAATGCTTGAGCCGATTATGAAAGTAGAAGTTGTTTCACCGGAAGAATATACCGGTGGCATCATTGGTGATTTGACCTCGCGTCGCGGTATGGTTCGCGGTCAAGAGACCCGCGGCAATGCAATCGCGATTGATGCATTTGTGCCGCTAGCCAACATGTTTGGCTATATCAACACGCTGCGGTCCATGTCTTCGGGCCGCGCGAACTTTTCGATGCAGTTTGACCATTACGATACGATCCCTGCTGCACTCTCAAAAGAAATTCAGGAAAAATTCGCCTGATCTGAAAACCACAGGTCAGCTCCCTGACCAATATTTATGGAGGCCATCATGGCTAAGGAAAAATTTGAACGCACCAAACCGCACGTTAACATCGGCACAATCGGCCATGTTGACCACGGCAAAACTACGCTGACCGCTGCGATCACCAAACAGTTTGGTGAATTTCAGGATTATGACAGCATTGACTCAGCGCCCGAAGAAAAAGCGCGTGGCATTACGATTTCAACGGCTCACGTTGAGTATGAGACTGAAGCCCGTCACTATGCCCACGTTGATTGCCCGGGCCACGCCGATTATGTGAAAAACATGATCACCGGCGCCGCACAAATGGATGGTGCCATTCTAGTTGTGAACGCAGCCGATGGCCCTATGCCTCAAACCCGTGAGCACATCCTATTGGGCCGTCAGGTTGGCATCCCTTACATGGTTGTTTTCATGAACAAAGTTGACCAAGTAGACGATGATGAGCTACTGGAACTGGTTGAAATGGAAATCCGTGAATTGCTTTCCGAATATGATTACCCCGGTGATGATATCCCTGTAATCATGGGTTCGGCTTTGGCTGCACTTGAAGGTCGTGACGATAACATCGGCGCTGAAAAAATCGCTGAATTGATGGCTGCTGTAGATTCCTACATCCCACAGCCAGAGCGCATGATCGATCAGCCTTTCTTGATGCCGATTGAGGATGTGTTCTCGATCTCTGGTCGTGGCACAGTTGTTACTGGCCGTATTGAACGTGGCGTGATTAATGTTGGCGAAGAGATTGAAATCGTTGGTATCCGCGACACCACAAAAACCACCTGTACCGGTGTTGAAATGTTCCGCAAGCTGCTTGATCGCGGTGAAGCTGGTGACAATGTTGGTGTTCTGCTTCGCGGCATTGACCGCGAAGGTGTTGAACGTGGTCAGGTTTTGGTTAAGCCGGGTTCGGTTAAGCCACACACCAAATTCACTACTCAGGTTTATATCCTGACTAAGGAAGAGGGTGGCCGTCACACGCCGTTCTTTAAAAACTATCGCCCACAGTTTTACTTCCGCACCACGGATGTGACCGGCACTGTTGAATTACCATCTGGCACCGAAATGGTCATGCCGGGTGACAACCTTGAGTTCACCGTTGATCTGATCTCACCAATCGCCATGGAAGAAGGCCTGCGTTTCGCGATCCGCGAAGGTGGCCGGACGGTTGGTTCGGGCGTTGTGTCCAAAATCCTCGCGTAAGCGAAATATCTACTCCGTGGCCGGTGTTTGCATCGGCCACTTTCCTAAACCTGCTAGCCTAGAGAGGCGCTTAAAATGCAGAGTCAAAATATACGCATTCGGCTGAAGGCCTTTGATTTTCGTGTGTTGGATGCCAGCACCGCAGAAATCGTGTCGACAGCGAAACGGACCGGCGCAACTGTGCGTGGCCCAATTCCGTTGCCGAATAAGATTGAAAAGTTCACTGTTCTTCGTGGCCCCCACGTGGACAAGAAAAGCCGTGAGCAATTTGAGATCAGAACGCATAAGCGTCTGTTAGACATTGTTGATCCGACCCCCCAGACCGTGGACGCGCTGATGAAGCTCGACCTTGCGGCTGGTGTGGATGTCGAGATCAAACTTTAGGGGGCTGAGATTATGCGTTCTGGAGTAATTGCAAAGAAACTGGGCATGACCCGTTTGTTTTTGGATGATGGTCAACAGATCCCTGTGACCGTTCTGCAAATGGAAAACGTGCAGGTTGTGGCGCAACGCACATCTGATCGTGACGGCTACACGGCTGTTCAATTGGGTGCTGGTGCTGCCAAAGCCAAGCGGACATCCCAAGCCATGCGCGGCCATTTTGCGCTTGCCAAGGTTGAACCCAAACGGAAAATCGCTGAATTCCGCGTTTCTGCTGACAATCTGATCGAGGTTGGTGCTGAACTCACTGCTGACCACTATCTGGAAGGTCAGTATGTAGACATCGCGGGCACCTCGATTGGTAAAGGTTTCCAAGGGGCGATGAAACGTCACAACTTTAAAGGCCTGCGCGCCACGCACGGTGTGTCTGTTTCGCACCGCTCGCATGGTTCAACCGGCCAGTGTCAGGATCCGGGCAAAGTTTTCAAAGGCAAGAAAATGGCGGGCCATATGGGCGCTGTTCGGGTTACCACCCAAAACTTGCAAG
>QIGK01000040.1 GCA_003228875.1 Rhodobacterales bacterium | reverse complement strand
ACCGGTAAAGAAACGGCCAAAATTATTGCCTGCTTCAATGACCGCACGATAACCACCGATATTGGCCATGCTGGAGAGCGCATCCATTTTCTGGGCTCGTGAAATACGCGGCACCATGTCCATGGCAATTGCAGTCACGCCTTTGGTATTCAGTTCCTCCAGCAATTCCTCGGATTGGGCGGGCCAGATGAATGAAATCAGGGTTTGGCCTTTGGTGAAACGTCGCACTTTGATGATGATGTCAGCGGCTTTCCACAGGGCGGCACCGGTTTTCACCACCGAAACCCCTGCGTCTTTATAATCCTTGTCGGAAATCCCCGCGCCGAGTCCGGCACCGGTTTCAACCACACAATCATAGCCGAGCTTTTGCAGCAATGCCGCGGATGCGGGGGTTAAGGCAACACGTTGCTCACCTTTGAAAATCTCTTTTGGCGCGCCAATTTTCATTTTTTTCCTCCCAAAGGTCGAACTTAGTTCGAGTCAGAACCTCAGGTTTAGCCGCAAAATATCTGTTTGGGAAGTTTGCAGAGTGTAACATGAAGAAAAAATGCAAACTTAGGTGCATTAAAGTATCGCGTCAGTCGCAAACCGTCAGAATATCGCCCAACGGCTTTTTAATCTTGGCAACCTCTGGCACAGTCGCGTCAGCTGCCGGATGGCCCACCGCGATAATCATAGTTGGCTTTTCCGATTTGGGCCGCCCGAGCATTTCATTGAGGAATTTCATCGGGTTAGGCGTGTGGGTCAGGGCGGTTAACCCGGCGTGATGCAGGGCCCCTAGCAGAAACCCCGTGGCGATACCTACCGATTCCGGCACGTAATAATTCTTGAATTTTTGACCGTCTTCAAAATGGCCAAAACGCTGGGCGAAAACCACGATCAGCCAAGGCGCAATTTCCAGATGGGGTTTGTCATCATTGGTGCCGATGGGTTCAAGCGCCTTTAGCCATTCATCACCGCCACCGCCTGCGTAAAACTTTCGTTCTTCTTCCTCGGATGCCTCGCGAATACGGCTTTTGTATTCAGGGTTGGAAATGGCAACAAAATGCCAAGGCTGATGATTGGCGCCGCTTGGCGCGGACCCTGCGGTTCTAACACAGTTTTCAATAATATCGCGCGGCACAGGACGCGCGGAAAAATCTCGCACCGAATGGCGGTGCCGCATGAATTCATAACAATCAAGCGCGGCCATCTGCATTTCTTCATCAGTCATATCATGAAAAAATGGCAAAGCGATGCCTTGGTATTCAATATTTTCGCGGGCAAACATTGGCGGCCTCCTGCGGATAGGGTCACCAGTATCTAAAGGGGAAAAGAAGTTATAGGCAAGCCTCAAATAAGGCTTTGGTGTTTTCAGCCGTCATGGCCACGGGATTACCGCCCACAGACGAGTCTTGCAGGGCCATGGCGGTCAGATCATCTAGCCGATCTGCGCCAACCCCCATCTCGGTCAGGTTTTTCGGTATGTTCAAGCTGGCGTTTAATTCAACCACATATGCGCGAAATCCGTCAAAACCACCCGTTAGGCCAAGATAGCCGTTCAGAGCATCCATGCGGGGTTCGATATAGGAGCGGTTAAAATCGAGCACCGGCGGGATTACTACGGCGTTTGTGGTGCCATGATGGGTGTTGTAAACCGCGCCGATTGGGTGGGAAAGCGCGTGCACCGCCCCCAAACCTTTTTGAAAGGCTGTCGCGCCCATGGCGGCGGCTGACAGCAGATGTGCGCGGGCCTCGATATCGGTGCCATCGTTGTATGCGCGGGGCAGGTATTCTTTGACCAGACGCATGCCCTCGACCGCAATACCTTGCGACATGGGGTGATAATGGGGTGAGCAATAAGCCTCCAGACAGTGTGCAAACGCATCCATGCCGGTGCCTGCGGTGATGAAATTTGGCATGCCGATGCCGAGTTCAGGGTCCGCAATGACAATCGCGGGCAGGACTTTGGGGTGGAAGATGATTTTTTTCACATGGGTAACGGAATTGGTAATTACGCTGGCACGGCCAACTTCAGAACCGGTTCCAGCGGTGGTTGGCACGGCAATGATCGGCGCGATTTTGTCGGCATCGGCGCGGGTCCACCAGTCGTCAACGTCTTCAAAATCCCATAGGGGGCGGGTTTGGCCCGCCATAAAGGCTACCATTTTACCCAGATCAAGGCCCGAGCCGCCGCCAAAAGCAATGACGCCGTCATGGTTTCCGGCGTTATATACTGCAACGCCCGCTTCGAGGTTTTTCTCATTTGGGTTTGGGTCCACTTCGGAAAACATGGCGCGGCCCAAACCGGCAGCATGCATAATGTCGAGCGCGTTTTGGGTGATCGGCAGATTGGCCAGGCCTTTGTCGGTGACCAGCAGCGGGTTTTTCATGCCGGTGGCTTTGCAGGCCTCGGCCAGCTCGGATATGCGGCCAGCGCCGAATTTGATCGGGGTGGGATAGCCCCAATTGCCGTATAAGTTCATGTTTTTTCCTTTACATATTCACAATATAGGTTCACGCCCGCCCGTGGGGCGGGGCAGGCGTGAACCGGACCGCAAGCGGCCCGGGGTTATTTTTTCTTTAGATGATACGATTTTGGCTGTGTCAGGTTTTGGAAGCCAATCACTGACAAAGCCCCACCACGTCCGGTGTTTTTGCACCCCGTCCAGCACAGGCCCGGGTCAAGATAATCAGCGCGGTTCATAAATACGGTGCCGGTTTCCAGTTCTGCGCCAATGGCTGCGGCGCGGTTGGGGTCATTTGTCCATAAAGAACAGGTCAGGCCGAATTCGCTATCGTTCATCAATTTGATTGCCTCTGCGTCAGACGAAACCTTCATAATGCCGACAACCGGCCCAAAGCTTTCGTCGCGCATCACTCGCATGTCATGGGTTACATCCGTCAGGATTTGCGGCATCAGATAGGTGCCTTTACCGTCATCCATCGGGAAATCTTCGATTTTCAAGTGCGGGGTGGCACCCATGGCGATGGCCTCAGCGGTTTGGCTGCGGACCTCGTCAGCAAAACGCTGGTTGGCCATTGGGCCTAGGGTGGTTTCAGGGTCGAGCGGATTGCCGAGTTGATAGGTTTTGACGATCGCCACGGCTTTTTCGACAAACTGGTCATAAAGGCTGTCGATCACATATATCCGTTCAATGCCGCAACAACACTGGCCGGAATTGAACATCGCGGCGTCAATCAAAGTGTCAACGGCGGCGTCAAGGTCTGCGTCATCCATCACATAGCCGGGGTCTTTGCCGCCCAGTTCAGTGCCAACGCCGGTGAAGGTGCCCGCCGCTGCGCGCTCCATCTGTTGGCCGCCACCAACCGAGCCGGTGAAATTGACAAAATCAAAATTGTTGCCTGCGATCAGGGCGGACGTTGTCGCGTGGTCAAGGAAAACATTCTGGAATATATTAGCAGGAACGCCTGCTGCGGTAAATGCCTCAACCATGCGCTCGCCTGCCAAAAGGGTCTGGCTGGCGTGTTTCAGCACCACCACATTGCCTGCGATTAGCGCTGGTGAAACGGTGTTGATGGCGGTTAGATACGGGTAATTCCACGGGGCGACAACCAGAATAACGCCATGCGGTTCGCGTTCAATCCGGCGCTCAAACTGGTCACTGTCTTCAACGATGATGGGTTTTAGCGCCTCAACCGCAATGGCAGCCATGCCACTGGCACGTTCTTCAACGCCGCCGAATTCACCGCCATATCGCACCGGGCGGCCCATCATGTGGGCGATCTCCGGCACGATTTTATCGTTCATTTTGCCCAGTTCAGCCACACCGGCCTGCACCAGTGCGATGCGTTCAGCCAAGGGCCGCTGCGCCCATGCTTTTTGCGCGGCTTTGGCGCTGGCAACTACAGCTTCGGCGGCGTCCAGCGTTAGCGCTTCACGTTCAGCATAAACCGAGCCATCAATGGGCGAGATACATTTTATTACTGTCATATTGTTTCCTTTAACATCGCAGGGCGTTGACATGGCCCAATTCTGCGTAATCGAGTATTTTCTGGTCGCGGGTGAGGATGGTCATGCCGTATTCCCGCGCAGTTGCAATAGTGATGCGGTCGGCGGGGTCTTTGTGGATGGGTTTAGGGAGGAAATTAGACGAAATAAGCATTTCGGGTGTGAATTCTGCCAGTTTTATGCCAGCATTTTCCATTACAGCACGAAACCATTTGTCCGGCGGTTGAGAGAGGTTTATCCTGCCCAGCGACACCAAATTGCCAATTTCCCAAGCTGCAAAGGGCGAAACCCATACTGATTGGCCTTCTTCAAATCCTTTGTTCAGCGCATTGGTTGCTTCGGAGGAAATTTTTTGGCCATTCCCACTCCAAAGCAATGCACAGGTATCAAGCAGAAGGCCGTTCATTCAGGCAGCCGCATATTTTCAGCAATTTCCGCCCATTCGGGCATTGCGGGATCGGTTAAATCGACGCCCTCTGCGATTGTGACGGTGCCTTTCATGCAGCCGAAAAGCGGATGACGGCGCGGCTTGAGTTCGGCAGTTGGCGCCACAAGGTTACCCCGAATAAACACCAGTTTTTCACTTTCGACATTCACGTTTACTGTTTTGTATCCGGCGTTTTTCCACGCTTCGGCTTGCACATGGGTTGACGATTCGTTGCTCCACCATGCGGGATATTTACGCGACGATGCGGGCAGCCGGCCATCAATAATACGTTCAATATCAATGAATTTCATCGGGATTTCTGCCAATGTTGATTGTGCAAGATAGGTTTCAAGTGGTGCGTATTTGCCCATTTATTTTCTCCAATATAGTAAGTTACCTTTTATACTATAGTAAAACAGTATATTAGGCAATAACTTACTATCTACGCCCGTTCAAACCCCCGCGCGATTTCCCAGTCGGTTACCACACGGTCAAACTCTTCCAATTCCCATTCGGCGGCGCGTGAATAATGGTCAACCACATCGTCGCCAAATGCTTCGCGCAGCATTTCCGAACCTTTCAGCGTGACCATCGCGTCGCGCAAATTCTGCGGGATCATGCCAGTGTCGCCTTTATAGGCGTCGCCAACCGTGGGCGGGGCCAATTCCAGACTGTCTTCAATGCCTTTGATGCCCGCCGCAAGCTGGGCAGCCATTGCCAGATACGGGTTCAGGTCTGACCCGCCGATGCGGTTTTCGATACGCACGGATGTAGAATTAGCGGCACAAAGCCGGAACCCAGCGGTGCGGTTATCGACCGACCAGATGGTGCGGGTCGGCGCGAATGACCCTTTTTGGAACCGTTTATAACTGTTCACATAAGGGGCCATAAAATACATATAATCCGGCGCGTATTTCAGCAAGCCACCCATGTAGTTTTTCATCAACTCCGACATGCCGAGACCGTCGTTTTTGTCATAAAACGCAGGTTTGCCATCGCGCCAAAGCGATTGATGCACATGGCTGCTGGAGCCAACTTTGGTGTGGTCATATTTGGGCATAAATGTCACTGCATGGCCTTGCTGCCATGCAATTTCCTTGATCGCGTGTTTGGCGATGCTGTGATAATCGGCGGTATTCAAGGCCTCGTCATATTTGATGTTTAGCTCTTCTTGCCCGGCTTCTGCCTCGCCTTTGGTGCCTTCAACCGGGATTCCGGCGGCAAAAAGATGATTGCGGATTGGCCGCATGATATGTTCTTCTTTGGTGGTCTGGAGGATGTGGTAATCCTCATTATAATCGCTGATAGGTTTCAGGTCGCGAA
>QIGK01000044.1 GCA_003228875.1 Rhodobacterales bacterium | reverse complement strand
CGGATTTCTTTCTATCATATCCGGTGTTGGGCGCCAGTCGGGCCATTCCTTTTTTCTACCGACATAGAATTCACCGGAATGATAGAGATTACCCCGCCCGATGCCGACAGTATAACGCATCGCTCGGCTTTCGCCCAAAGTCCAATAGATTGAAAACCTGTTAGGGTCGACATAAAGCTCGCCAGCAACGAAATCTTCGCGCACCCGAACGATACGCGGCATATATTCTTCGGAAAGCACATAAGGCTGGCCCAATGCATGGGCTGAGACTTGGGTTGCCCCCAAAATAGACGCGCTGGCAGATGCAGCAAGAAATTTACGACGGTTTAGCATAATCGATCCTTAATTTTAGACACATAATTTCTTAGGGTTATAATACATCCTGACTTAACCGCCACACAGACTAAATGCAGTAAAATTTATGTTACCAAGCCGATTTTGCCTCATATTTTTCCAGAATGTGATATCGCTGCCACGGTTTTGCCACATTGTATCAATTTTCATCGGTTTCGATTGCGAAAAAGGCTTTGATTCAAGTCCTTTCCTGCCTAAAAGAACGCGAATCTGCCGCGCAGGAGATAGCCATGTCATCCAATCCAGCCATCGATCCCGAAATCACCACCGAATTGATCCGAAAACACGGGCTAAATCAGGCAGAATTCCAGCGCATCCGCGAATTGCTGGACCGCGAACCAACCTTTACCGAGCTTGGTATTTTCAGTGCCATGTGGAATGAACATTGTTCGTATAAATCGTCAAAAAAATGGCTCAAAACCCTGCCGGTGGATGGCCCACAGGTGATTTGTGGCCCCGGTGAAAACGCCGGCATTGTTGATATTGGCGATGGCCAATGTGTGGTTTTTAAAATGGAAAGCCATAACCACCCGTCTTACATCGAACCGTTTCAGGGCGCTGCCACCGGCATTGGCGGCATTTTGCGCGATGTGTTCACCATGGGCGCACGACCTGTTGCGGCGATGAATGCGCTGAGCTTTGGTGAACCCTCCCATCCCAAAACCAAGCAACTTGTTAACGGCGTTGTTGAGGGCATTGGTGCTTATGGCAATTGTTTTGGTGTGCCCAATGTTGGTGGAGAATTACGGTTTCATAAATCCTATAACGGCAACTGTCTAGTGAATGCTTTTGCCGCAGGCATCGCCAAAACCGACGAGATTTTCTATTCGGCGGCCAGCGGTATCGGCATGCCGGTGGTCTATCTGGGGGCCAAAACCGGACGTGATGGTGTTGGCGGGGCAACCATGGCCAGCGCTGAATTTGACGACACAATTGAGGAAAAACGCCCCACCGTGCAGGTTGGGGACCCGTTCACCGAAAAACGCCTGATGGAGGCAACATTGGAGCTGATGCAGACCGGCGCGGTGATTTCGATACAGGATATGGGCGCAGCAGGGCTGACTTGTTCTGCGGTGGAAATGGGTGACAAAGGTGGGTTGGGCGTGGTGTTGGACCTTGAAAAAGTGCCGTGCCGCGAAGAAAATATGACCGCTTATGAAATGATGCTGAGCGAATCCCAAGAACGCATGTTGATGGTGCTGCACCCCCATAAAGAAGCTGAGGCCAAAGCGGTGTTTGATAAATGGGATCTCGATTTTGCTATTGTTGGCGAAACCATTAAAGAAGACCGATTTTTGATCCGCCTAAACGGTGAGGTCAAAGCAGACTTGCCCTTAAAAGCCCTATCAGGCGAAGCCCCCGAATATGATCGCCCTTGGGTCAAAACCCCAGCCCCTGTGCCTTATAACGATACGCCGGACATCAATGCCGCTGACGCATTGCTAAAACTGGTCGGCAGCCCCAACCATGCCAGCAAGGCGTGGGTCTGGTCACAATATGACCATATGGTCTTGGCTGACACAGTGGTTCGCCCCGGCTCTGATGCGGGTGTCATAAGGGTGCATGGCACCGAAAAACTGCTGGCTTTTACAAGTGATGTGAACCCGCGTTATTGTTTTGCCAATCCCGAAATGGGCGGCAAACAAGCAGTGGCCGAAGCATATCGCAACCAATGCGCCACCGGCGCACGACCCTTAGCAACCACCGATAATCTTAATTTTGGCAATCCAGAGCGCCCAGAGATCATGGGCCAGCTTGTTGGCTGTATCAAAGGCATTGGCGCGGCCTGTCTGGCGCTGAACATGCCGATCGTTTCGGGCAATGTCAGCTTGTATAATGAAACTGACGGCGCGGGAATTCACCCAACCCCCACCATCGGTGCGGTCGGTATTCTGGACAATATCAGCCAACTAATCCGCATGATCCCCGATGAGGGTGACCAGATTATATTGCTGGGCGAAACCACCGGTCATCTTGGCCAATCCGCCCTGTTGGCGGATGTTCTCGGGCAGGAAATCGGCGATGCTCCACCGGTTGATTTGGCCGCTGAACGCCAAGCCGGTGCGCTGGTTCGAATGTTGCACGCCCAAGGCGCAATTACCGCCGCCCACGATGTTTCTGATGGCGGCATTGCTTTGGCGCTTGTTGATATGTGTTTGGCCGCTGATATAGGGGCCAATCTTGCCAATGTTTCGGACTTGCCCGACATCACATGGTGTTTTGCCGAAGACCAAGCGCGGTATCTATTGGCGTGCAAAGACACCAACAAAGTATTGGCCCATGCCAAAGCCACTGGCGTGCCGGCGGTTGCAATCGGAAAGTTTGCCGGTCATTCGCTGGGGCTGTGCGGCACTGATATTTCGATAAAATCCTTAAAATCCGCCCATCAAAACGGCCTTGCAAAGGTGGCCGTTTAACGCAATTTCCCATGCGGCCTCTTGCCAGCGGCGCTTGGCTCATTTAAATACCTTACCAAATTACTAGGAGTTTTTCAAAAATGGCCATTGAGGCATCAGCAATCGAAGCCCTGATCCGCGAGGCCTTCCCGACAGCGGAAATCCGCATTGATGATCTGGCCGGTGACGGAAACCATTATGCTGCCAGCGTTGTGGCGACTGAATTCAAAGGTAAAAACCGTGTGAAACAACACCAGATGGTTTACGCGGCCCTAAAAGGCAAAATGGACGGTGCCAATGGCGAATTGCACGCTTTGGCCCTAACCACAAAAGCGGCTGATTAGGTGGATATCAAACTTATGATTCTGACGGCAGTACTTTTTATTGCCGCCGCGATTTTAGCCGAAGCCTTTTTGCGCCGCAACCGCAAGAAAAAAACGCTGGGCGAATTGCTGAAACCGAATTACGGCGTTGATGACGACGTTGACGGAAATGTAAAACCGCCGCTGGGCATGGAAGCCATCGACATGTCGATCATCCACGCATCCGAACGGCTTAACCCAAATATTGACCACCGCGACCCGCGCTTGAAACGGGTTAAACGCAAACCGGAGATAAAACATGACTAATGCAGCAGAAACCATTCAATCAAACATCAGCAGCAACGATGTGGTGTTGTTTATGAAAGGCACCAGCCAAATGCCTCAATGCGGATTTTCATCGCGTATCGCTGGCGTATTGAATTACATGGGCGTCGCTTTTAAAGACGTTGATGTGCTGGCTGATGGTGAAATCCGTGAAGGCATCAAAAAGTTTTCCGATTGGCCAACCATTCCACAGCTTTATGTCAAAGGTGAATTTGTTGGCGGTTGCGATATTGTCACCGAAATGGTGCTTTCGGGCGAACTTGACACCATGCTTGAAAACGGCGGTATTGCCTTTAGCAAAGAAGCGGCTGACAAAGTGCGCGAAACCAATCAGGAATAAATATGGCGGGGTAACCCCCTATCCGTAGGGTGCGTGGATTCCACGCGCCGCCACCTCTCGTGTGGCATCAAACCATACATTCATCCTTTTGGTTGACAATAACCGAATCCTAAGTTATTCACCCATATGGTTGAGCAATTGAACACAAGCCTTAGCGACACCCTAAAAGCCGTCAGTGACGTTACGCGGCGCTCCATCCTCACCACATTGGTGCAGGAGGGGCCAACCCGCGTTACTGAACTGGCGGGGCTTTATGCCATGTCGCTAAACTCAGTTTCAAAACACATTAAGGTTCTGGAGAAATCCGGCCTTGTGACCCGCCGCACATTGGGGCGGGTGCATCTTATTGAGGCAAATCTAGGCCCTGTTGATGCGGTTGAGGAATGGTTCACGCAGCTCAAATCTATCTGGGATCTTCGGCTGGAAAGCTTGGATGATCTGTTAACGCAAAAGGAAAAAAAGATGGCTGAACTTGAAATGACAACATCACGGATTATTGGCGCGCCTCCCGAAACCGTGTTTAACGCATGGCTTGACCCAAAAATTATGGTCAAATTCATGATGCCTGGGCCGGGTATGACGGTGCCCTCGGCCCAGACCGACCCCGTGGTTGGCGGGCGGTTTTCAGTGGTGATGCGCGCCGGTGAAAACGACATGCCCCATGGCGGCGAATACAAAGAAATCGACCCGCATTCTCGCATTGTGTTCACTTGGGAATCGCCGTTTTCGGTTGATGACAGCACCGTAACCCTGGCCATGAAACCCCATAGCGACGGCACAGATTTAACCCTGCGCCACATCAAATTTGCTGATGAAGAACAACGTGACAACCATAACGGCGGCTGGAACGCGATTATGGCAAAACTTGACGACGTGCTGTAATATTGTCGCGGGCTTCGGCCCGCACGCATCAAAAACGAGGGGAAAACTATGGAAGAAGTTATCACAGACGTAATCAAGACCAATGCTTGAAATTCGCCCAAATTGCGAATTATGTGATTGCGACCTCGGGCCGCAATCCGCAAATGCAATGATTTGCACCTATGAATGCACTTATTGCAAAACCTGTGTTGAAGCCGTGTTGGAAAATGTCTGCCCAACCTGTGGCGGCGGTTTTGAAAAGCGTCCTATTCGGCCAAAAAAAGCTTGGCGTGCCGACCTTAATCTGGGCCTTGGCAATCACCCTGCTTCGATCAAACGGGTGCATTCGAAATTCAGCTCAGCTGATATCGCGGCGCATGTCGCGCGCATCAAAGGCATTGCCCCCAAAGACCGTTGAGGATTCAGCCAATTGGCTGATCTGTAGTAACCCCGCCTGACGGATTACCCCACCATCCGTAAAGTGCGCAGTTTCTAGAGTAAAAGCGACAGGATGATGGACCACTCAAAATCGGTTAAAACGAAACACAAAATACGGTATGAAAACCTCCTTAGTGGGCATGTGATCTAAAACAAAACCCGTTCACATTGTGCTGCATCATCAGCGGTTTTTGACCGCTTATAGTAGCATCACGTCGTTGTTATTTTGCCACCCGATGGCCGCGAGCTAAGGTGCCTTCTGATTGAAAAGCATCTTTAAAGGACTAAACCATGACCACATTTTGCACCCGTCTGTTGGGTATCTTTATGTTTGTAAGTGTTTTTACAGTATCTGCACAAGCGCAGGAGGCACAACGTAGCATTACCAAAGTTGCCGGTGATGTCTATCGGTTCCAGAACAATTTTCACTATGGTCTTGTCGTAGTCACCGATAGCGGTGTGGTGGTCGTTGACACCATCGACGCCGAAGCATCCCAGTGGCTAATTGATAATCTGAATACAATAACTGATCAACCTGTGACCCATCTGGTTTACAGCCACAGCGATGCTGATCACGCTTCGGGTGGCCAGGTTTTTGCCGACAGTGGTGCGCTGGTCATCGCGCAGGCCAATGC
>QIGK01000059.1 GCA_003228875.1 Rhodobacterales bacterium | reverse complement strand
AACACCGCAAAGCCGCCGCTTAAGATAACCCAACTGATGAGGCAGATACTCTCTTATTCTAAAGCCTAATCTGTGCCAAATACTCTGACGATGGACAGACCGAAGGACCTCCAAATACCGATTTAGAGTTTCAAAATATCCATTGCTTTTTGCAAGTTGGTCGAGAGCACAAGCAATTTGCTGAATATGCGTGGGACCATCAAAATCAGTGCCTCCGCCTACTTTTATATATGGGGTATCAATCTGCAGATTTGAAACAACATGGTCGACTAAGAAGCTTTTCCCAACGCCTGATGGTGAGTGGAGCACTAGGGTTTTTCGACCATCAACACTCTTAATGAAAAAGTCGCGAAGGAATTGCTGCTCTGCAATTCGATTAATCATGTCGAAGTTAGCGACCATAATTTCCTGTTATCGTAACTTGCGCAAGAGAGGCCGCTTGGGCAATGATATCTTGACAAATACTAATCATATGATAAACGTCCATATATCATTCCATATATCATATGGAGCAATCACATGTTGAAACCTATCCATTTGCCCCCGAACAGGCAATCGTGCAGGCTGTGGCCGAGCGCGATAAGATTACGGCAATTGTGAAGGTTGTCGTGCGTACAGCCGATGATTGGGGCTTGTCCAATGCGGAAGCTGCCGCACTCTTTGATGTTCCGACAGCGACTTGGAGCCGGATGAAAGCAGACAACTACAAAGGTGTGCTCGATCAGGACAAGGTCACGCGAGCCAGCCTGCTGATTGGGCTCTTCAAAGGGCTACGGCTCCTGTTCAACGGCCCGTTGACCTATGGTTGGCCGAAGACCGCAAATGTCGGTCCGGGATTCAACGGTAAGACCCCGATTCAGGTCATGTGTGAAGGCGGCATTCCTGTGATGATGAAGGTACGTCAGCATATCGATGCGCTCAGGGGCGGGGTGTGATTAGGGCATCTGATCTCGAAGAGGTCGATTTTACCGATCCCTCAACTATCCGGCTGATTTCAACAGCCTATATCGACGAACCCGCGATAGCACCACTAGCCGATGATGCGGATGACCTTGCCATTCTAGAGGAAATTGAAGGACTCACGTCGGCTCGGTTGGCGGTCACTCTTCCGATACTTGGTGGGTTGGACCCGACCGAATTGCTGACTGAGGCCCACGGGTATGGGTGGACCTATGTGAATGCTGCCTTCTGCTACACGCGCGTGACCGGGAACCGATTCAATGGACCGGAGAGAGGTGCCTGGTACGCCTCCTACGGTGAAACCGCCATCGAAACCGCGCAAGCGGAAGTCGCCTGGCATCTTACACGGGAGCTCGAGGCAACCGGGGTCTTTGAGAACATCACGTCGTACCGAGAACTAATCGCCGGCTTCACCGCTCGGTTTCACGACCTGAACGCGAATCCAGAGGCGGATGCTTTGATTCCAGATCCGGCGGTGGCTTACCGTGCTGGCCAAACGCTCGCACTCGACGTGCGCGACTCAGCAGGCAACGGGTTCCTGCTCTTTCAGCATCGCTATGATCTGTTCGTCCGTAAATCGCTTCTTCATTTTGTCCGTCCTTTGGTTGGGCGGACTCTACATCAAACTGGAGGAGTTCTAGGGGCGCAGGTCAGTTCTCGTCTTGAGAATGATCGTTGCCGCTGTATTTTCCCATGCGTTATCCTTTCGTGGGTTTGGCCGAAGGAATCTCCTGCCTTGCTCTACAGATAGGAACCTGAGCGTTATCTGTCAGGTGGGGAAAGCGGGGAAATTTATGGCGATATCATTGCGCATGGATGTAGCTCGCCGTCTGGATTAAGAAAAGGAACTGGCATAACGGGATATTAGGGAGTCGAACCTCTGTAATCGGTGGATTTGGGGTATATGGTAAAACCACACAAAGGTAATGCCATATATATTAGGAGTCTAGGGCGCAAAAACGAGTCTTCTCTTGGCACCGTATTCTGTCTTTTGCCACTTGACACCTCCGATGGGGCTGGCATTTGTGTTCCGCGTCGTTTTTCAAAAATATACGCCCGGCAATTTATTCTTTTTATGCTGGGTTTCTGTGGCTGATTTGACGGTTTGGGATACTTGCAAAAATTGTCTGGCCAGCGGGCTGGAGGTTCTCCAGATCATGCCGATGGTTCGGAAGGGCTGCGGCGCATTGAAATGTGAAATGGAAACCGCTGCTGAGCGGGTTTCGATCTCGACCGCCATTTCAGGGATCAGGGTAACGCCGATCCCCGCCCCAACCATTTGCACAAGGGTTGATAAAGTTGTTCCGTCAAGGGTTTCGCGCGGCAGGTTTGGTTCAATGTTACAAAACGACAGGGCCTGATCACGAAAGCAATGACCTTCTTCCAGCAAAAGCAACCGCATTTCGCGTAACATATTTCGGTCTGGCACCGGTTTGTTGGCGTCCGCCAAGGGTCGGGCCAACACAAATTTTTCTTCGAACAGCGGAATTTCGGTCAGAGAAGGCTCGGAAATTGGCAGGGCAACAATTGCCATATCGATCTTGCCATCAGCCAATTCTCGCAGCAGCGTTGATGTCATGGTTTCGCGAACATGAATATCAACGCTGGCATAAAGCTGGGTTAATTCCCGCAGGATGGCGGGCAACAGATAGGGTGCGATTGTTGGAATCACGCCAATTCTTAATTGACCGACCAGTTGGTTTTGGGCAGCGCGCCCCAGATCTTCCAGTTCTTCAACCGAACGCATAATTCCGCTGACACGGCCCAGAAATTCTTCGCCAAGGCTGGTAAGGCGAACATGGCGTGCGCCTCTTTCAAACAAGGCGCTGCCAAGCGTTGTTTCCAGATCTTTTATCTGCACCGACAGGGCTGGTTGTGAAATTGAGCAGGATTTTGCAGCATTGCCAAAATGGGTGTGACGCGCGAGCGCTTCGAAATAGCGGAGCTGTCTAAGGGTTATGTTTGTCATAATTACATCCTATCGGATTGATACGAAATTACAATTTCCATTATTGCGGCCAAAGGAATAGCTTTCGGTTAACAAGGGTCAAATCCGGCCAATTTCACGGCTTTGATTCGTTTGCGCTGCGGCGCACATATTGAAATTTTTATCTCGGGCTGCAAGCCTGAAACCCAATCGGAGAAGTCACATGGACGGAAATGATATTAGCAAATGCCCGGTCGCACATGGTGCCACCAAAGCGAGCATGCAATCAAACAGTGATTGGTGGCCAAATCGGTTGAACCTGCGGATTTTGCACCAGAATTCAACAAAATCAGACCCGATGGATGGGGATTTTGATTATGCTGAGGCGTTTGGCTCGCTTGATCTTGATGCGCTCAAAAAAGACCTTTTTGCATTGATGAGAGATAGTCAGGATTGGTGGCCAGCGGATTATGGCCATTATGGCGGGTTTTTCATTCGTATGGCGTGGCACAGCGCGGGCACCTATCGCACTGCCGATGGGCGCGGCGGTGGTGGCACAGGGCAGCAACGGTTTGCGCCGCTCAACAGCTGGCCGGATAATGTTAATCTTGACAAAGCGCGGCGGCTTTTATGGCCGGTTAAGCAAAAATATGGCAATAAAATATCTTGGGCTGATCTGATGATCCTTGCAGGAAATTGCGCCATTGAATCCATGGGCGGGCCGGTTTTCGGTTTTGCCGGTGGCCGTCAAGACGTGTGGGAACCCGAAGAAGACGTATATTGGGGTGGCGAGACCGAATGGTTGAATGACGAACGCTATTCCGGCGACCGTGATCTGGAAGCGCCGCTGGCAGCAGTGCAAATGGGGTTGATCTATGTAAACCCCGAAGGCCCGAATGGCGAACCAAGCGTGCTGGCCTCGGGGCGTGATATTCGTGAAACCTTTGGTCGTATGGCCATGAATGACGAAGAAACCGTGGCATTGGTTGCGGGTGGCCACACCTTTGGCAAAGCCCACGGTGCGGGGGATGCAGCGCAGGTTGGCGCAGAACCCGAAGCCGCAGGGATTGAACAAATGGGCTTTGGCTGGAAATCCAGCTATGGTTCGGGCCACGGCGATGATACCATCAGCAGCGGCATTGAAGGCGCATGGACGGCTAACCCGATCAAATGGGATAACGGTTATTTTGACCTGTTGCTTGGCTATGACTGGGATCTGGAAAAATCCCCTGCAGGTGCGTGGATATGGGTGCCAATTGGCGTCTCTGAGGGCGAAATGGCCCCAGCGGCCCATGATGCCTCCAAAAAAGTGCCAACCATGATGACTACGGCTGATATGGCCATGCGGATGGACCCGATTTACGGGCCTATTTCCAAACGGTTCCATGAAAACCCTGACCAGTTTGTCGATGCTTTTGCCCGCGCTTGGTTCAAGCTGACCCACCGCGATATGGGGCCGCGCAGCCGGTATCTGGGCAAAGATGTGCCCGCCGAGGAACTGATCTGGCAAGATCCGGTTCCAGCGGTTGATCATGTATCGATCGATGCTGATGACATTGCCGATCTGGAAGCAAAATTGCTCGATTGCGGGCTTTCGGTTTCTGAACTGGTTTCTACCGCTTGGGCATCTGCATCGACATTCCGTGGCTCAGATATGCGCGGCGGTGCCAACGGTGCGCGCATCCGTCTGGCCCCGCAAAACGGCTGGGAAGCAAACCAGCCCGAGGCATTGGCCAAGGCATTAACCGCCCTTGAAGCCGTGCAAACCGCCTTTAACGACAGCGCAACAGGTGGCAAAAAAGTGTCACTGGCTGACGTGATTGTTCTGGCTGGTGTAGCTGCGGTTAAGGCAGCGGCCAAGGCTGCGGGACATGACATTTCGGTGCCATTCACACCGGGGCGCACGGATGCATCGGCAGAACAAACCGATATTGAAAGCGTTGATATGCTGGAACCGGCAGCAGACGGGTTTCGCAATTATCAAAAGCGGGATTATACCATCTCGCCCGAGGAATTGTTGTTGGACAAAGCCCAGTTGCTGACCCTGACCGCACCAGAAATGACCGCGCTTGTTGGCGGTATGCGGGTGCTTGGCACCAACCATGCGGGCACGAAACATGGAGTTTTCACCGATCAAACAGGTGTGCTTTCCAATGATTTCTTTGTCAATCTTCTGGATATGAACACCAAGTGGTCTGATGCCGGTGACGGAACTTATGAGGGCGTTGACCGAGCGTCAGGCGAACCAAAATGGACCGCAACCCGGGTTGATCTGGTATTTGGTTCAAACTCCCAACTTCGGGCTGTGGCCGAAATTTACGCCCAAGATGACAATCAAGCAAAATTTGTAAAAGATTTTGTGGCGGCATGGGTCAAAGTGATGAATGCAGATCGCTTTGACCTTGGCTAATTAGGCTTATTTCTGTTCCAAATAATCGGGCGGCGTTTCATGTTTTGAAGCAGCGGTAATCCCCCCATTTTAATGGGGTCCGCTAATAGAACTACGCGGCTAGTTTCAGTTTCATGGCGGGTGTGATCCCGCCGATACCCATGTTGGGGTGGTCCACTGCCTGGCAGTGGTTTGCCTTCAAACCACGAGAGGGGACCCGGATAATCTGCGGTTTGCCACGCCATTCGATAATCCAGTTCAGGCTGCGCACCACCCGTTCGGCTGGTAGCGAGAAGTCTACCTCAATGCCCAAGCCCTCGCGGTTAAAGTCCACTCTCGTGCATTGCTGCGCAATACCCTGCCGGGTGACATTCCAGCCATAGCCCTTCACATTCCGTAGAT
>QIGK01000005.1 GCA_003228875.1 Rhodobacterales bacterium | reverse complement strand
AGGGTTAATTCAGCCACAATCGCCCCGACCAGTGATGCCGCAACCCCGATCTTAAGGGACGGAAACAAAAACGGCACAGATGCGGGCAAACGCAAACGCCAAAAAGTTTGGGATTTATTGGCAGACCATGTATGGATCAGGTCCATTTGCATGGCATCGGGGCTACGCAAGCCTTTGACCATGCCAACCACCACGGGGAAAAAGCTTAGATATGCCGCGATAAACGCCTTTGGTATAATGCCGGTTATGCCGCCCGCATTAAGCAGCAATATCAACATCGGCGCCAGCGCCAATATCGGAATGGTCTGGCTGGTGATCACCCATGGCATCACCGAATTATTCATGGCTTTGTTATAGACAATGCCGATTGCCAGAAAAATACCCAGCCCGGTGCCAAACAAAAACCCGAGCATGGTTGCCGAAAGCGTTAGCCACGCATGCCGGATCAGGCTGCGTTTATCGGATACAACCTCACCGATGCGTTCCAGAAACGGGTCGCCCTCCGAGCGGTTCCATTTTTTGGCAGCCGCAATACCTGTAGATTGCCAAATCTCGCCCGCCACCTGATTGGGCGTTGGCAGGCGCGGTTTTTTCTGGGTCCAAGTGTCAGATACCAGCTCAGTAAATGTCAGCTCATAGCCACCACGTTTGGCTTTGTCATAAGCCCAGTTTTTGTTCAGAACGATGGCAAACGCATACCACAGTGCAAAAATAATCGTAACAACGGTGACGATCGGCAAGACATTATAGGCCAGCTTATTCATCATGCCCTGCCCGCAAACCTTCGCGCACGCGGTGCGCAATTTCCAGAAATTCGGGGCTTTCGCGAATGTCCAATGGCCGTTCGCGCGGCAGCGTGCTGTTGATTACTTCGGTCACACGGCCCGGGCGGGGCGACATGATGACAATTTTGGTTGAAAGGTATACCGCCTCGGGGATGGAATGGGTGACAAAAGCGATGGTTTTGTTGGTGGCAGCCCAAAGTTCAAGCAGTTGCTCATTCAGATGGTCGCGCACGATTTCATCTAATGCCCCGAAGGGTTCGTCCATCAGCAGAATGTCAGCATCAAATGACAGCGCGCGGGCAATGCTGGCGCGCTGCTGCATGCCGCCCGAAAGCTGCCACGGATATTTGTTTTCAAACCCGTCGAGATGCACCAGTTCCAGCACCTTTTTGACGCGATCAGCTTGTTCAGCCTTGGGAATGCCCATAATTTGCAACGGCAAACGGATATTACCGGCAATCGTGCGCCAAGGGTAAAGCCCCGCCGCCTGAAAAACATAACCATAAGCACGGTTTTTGCGCGCCTTTGAAGGTGTCATGCCATTCACCATCACATTGCCGCCAGTGGGTTGTTCCAGATCAGCCAGCACCCGCAGAAACGTGGTTTTGCCGCAGCCGGATGGGCCAATAAAGCTAACAAACTCACCACGATTTATGGTCAGGTCCACGTTTTTAAGCGCATGCACCGGCCCGTCATTGGTTTCAAAAGTCAAAGAAAGCTGACGCGCCGAAATCACTACCTCGTTGGCAGGATTTCCGTTCTTTTCTGTGGTGGTTGTTATCACGGGTTTTTCCTTCTGGCGGGGCGGTAAATGATCTCGGCCGAAATCAGCACGGCCAATAAAACCGTTGTGGCAACAATTAGCGATATGGACGGCCACTTTTCCTCACCAAATTGCCAAGCAAAAACGAATGCAAACCCAACACTTGGTGTCAGACCGGCAAGCGCAGCAGCAAACCGAATGCGCCATTTCTGCTCCAGCTTTTCCGCTAGGAAACGATGGCTGGCAAACCAAGCCACCAAGCCCAGCGGCACGGTCAAAGGCAGGGCCATGATCGCCATGAGAAGCGCAATAAAAACCGTTATAAAGTATACAGACACCATTTCCAGCAGCGGATTTTCAAGCGGTTCCTCAACCGGCCCGTCCGCAAAAAGAAAATAACTGGCCGCAGCACCAACAAAAGGTAGCAGCAACACCGCAGCAATCACCGTCAACAGCGCAAAATAGAAAAGCTGTCGGTTCATGCCATACGGGTTGGCCATCGCGTTAAACCCCACTTGCCGGAATGCCCGAGCGCTCCACCGGGCGCGGCGCGGTCAGCCCTGCATGCACAGGGCCGTCATTGGTCTGGAATGTCAGGTCGAGGCTTTTGGCCTCGATTACCGTTTCGCTCACATTCAAATCCCCGCCGGAATGTTTAACGGATCACGGGTGACCTTGCGCGGTGAATTCAATTCTTTCCATTTGCTCAACGCCTTATGCGCTGATGGAAAAGCAGGCCGAGGCACAAATCTGCCTCGCCCCGGTTGGGGTTGGCTGTTTTGGCCCCATGCCCAGATCACCTCGCCGCGTGACAGGGTGAACCGAGACTGGGCTTTGACCTCGAACCCTTCAAACACGTTATAATCCAGTACCGAATGGTGGTTGGACTGGCTGATGGTTTTGCTGATTTTTGGGTCCCAAACCACAATATCCGCATCCGCGCCCTCAACCAGCGCGCCCTTTTTGGGATAGATATTCAGGATTTTCGCAACATTGCTGGAGGTCACTGCAACAAATTCGTTCATCGTTAAACGACCCGTTTCAACCCCTTCGGTCCACAGCACCGCTAGGCGTTCTTCCAGCCCGTTTGAGCCATTGGGAATAAGGCGGAAATCATCAATACCAGCGCGTTTTTGTTCGGTGTTAAACGCTGCATGGTCGGTGGCCACCACCTGCAAGCTGCCAGATTGCAACCCCGCCCACAGGCTGGCCTGATGTTCTTTGTTGCGAAATGGCGGAGACATCACGCGCCGCGCCGCATGGTTCCAGTCTTTGTTGAAATATTCACTTTCGTCCAGCGTCAGGAATTGAATCAGCGGTTCCCCATAAATCCGCATGCCTTTTTGCCGCGCACGGCGGATGGCCTCATGGGCCTGCTCACAAGAAACATGCACAATATAAAGCGGCACGCCAGCCGCGTCAGCAATGGTAATCGCGCGGTTGGCAGCCTCGCCTTCCAGTTCGGGCGGGCGGGAATAGGCATGGCCTTCGGGGCCGGTAATGCCCTCATCCATGTATTTTTTCTGCAATATATCAACAAGATCGCCGTTTTCTGCATGCACCATCGGCAGCGCGCCCAGCTCTCCGCAGCGCTGAAAACTGGCAAACATTTCGTCGTCTTCAACCATCAATGCACCTTTATACGCCATGAAATGTTTAAACGAGTTCACGCCCATTTTCACCGCATCTTCCATCTCGCGATGCACATCCTCGTTCCAGCCGGTGATGGCCATGTGATAGCCAATGTCCGAACAAATCTGCGGCGCAGATTTGCGGTGCCACTCATTGATCGCGTTCTTGATGCTGCCATCCGCCCCCGGCAGACAAAAATCAACCAGCATAGTCGTGCCACCCGCCGCCGCCGCCCATGTGCCAGATTCAAAAGTTTCAGCCGCCGTGGTGCCCATAAACGGCATTTCCAGATGGGTATGCGGATCAATACCGCCGGGGATGACATAAGCGCCCGACGCGTCGATATATTCATCGCCCTTCAGGTCCTCGCCGATTTGTTTGATGACCTCGTCCTCAATCAAAATATCGGCTTTCCACGTGCGGCCTGCGGTTACAACTGTGCCGCCTTTGATTACTTTGGTCATGTCAAATCTCCACAAATCCAAGAAATAAGAGTTGGCATTTTACTAAAGATAGGAATGCTCAACCCAACGATTGCTACAAGGTAGGAAGCCAAAATCACCTTGCCGTTAAATGCCAGCTTTTTTCGATTTTTTAATGAATCCTTATCATTGTGCGATCCCATTTCGACTAACACCTCATCTAGTGGCACGTCATCCTTAATGTCTTTTTCCATATCTGAAAATTTGGCTCCCGGCGCCCTCATCTGAATGGGGCGAGCTGAGAAACCCGCCAATGCCGCCGAAAAAATCAGAAAAAATGCACCTATGTATAGCGCACCACGGTTATTAGCACTACCGCTCGCTAAGCCGGTCAATAGGGCAGCGGCGCCAACCATCCATCCGCAAAAAGCCATTGCCCTCTGGTCTGCAGCTATCCCTAAAGAAATTTCGTATTCTAGATTTTTCTCGCTTTGTCTGTAAGCTTCATGTATTATATAAGACTTATTGTTGGTCATAGAAACAACCTCCAGAAGGACTTAGTTCGCGTCATGGCAAAACCACCAGACTCTGTTACCAAGGGCCCAATTGTCCGAATACCAAAACCTTCGCCAAAACCGGCACCAGTGCCACCTCGCCAGGCTCCAAATCCGAAAAAGTAAACGTAGAAACTCACTCAACAATCCCCGCCGTCTCAACCACCGCATGGAACAAAACATTCGCCCCGGCCGCAGCCCATTCCTGCGAAATATCCTCAGCCTCGTTATGCGACAGCCCGTCTACACAAGGGCACATCACCATCGCAGTTGGGGCTGAGCGATTTATCCAACAGGCATCATGGCCCGCGCCGGAAATGAGGTCTCGGTGGGATAGGCCGAGGCGTTCAGCAGCGTTTCGGACGGCGGTAACACAGCCCTCATCAAAAGTAACAGGGTCAAAACCGCCGACTTTTTCAAAGGCCACGCCCAACCCCATGGCTCCGGCGATTTGGGATGCGCCTTCGCGAAACGCATCCTCCATGGCTTTGATTGTCACCAGATCAGGCGACCGGAAATCAACCGTAAACACCACCTTGCCCGGGATCACATTGCGAGAGTTCGGAAACACATCAATATGCCCCGCTGCGCCAACTGCATCAGGTTTGTGAGACCATGCAATCTGGTCCACCAGTTCCAGCATCCGCGCCATGCCAAGCCCCGCATTTTTACGCATTGGCATCGGGGTGGAACCGGTATGGCTGTCCTTACCCGTCACCGTCACTTGGGTCCATGAAAGCCCCTGACCGTGGGTGACCACGCCAATTTCCTTGCCTTCAGCCTCCAGTATCGGCCCTTGTTCAATGTGCAATTCAAAAAACGCGTGCATTTTGCGCGCGCCAACTTCCTCGTCTCCGCGCCAACCGATGCGGGCCAGTTCCTCGCCAAATTTCTTACCCTCGGCATCCTCGATGTCATACGCCCAGTCTTGGGTATGCATCCCCGCAAAAACGCCCGAGGCCAGCATGGCGGGGGCATAACGCGTCCCTTCCTCATTGGTCCAGTTAGTGACCACAATAGGATGTTTGGTCTTGATGTTCAGGTCATTCAGGGAGCGGATGATTTCCAAACCGCCCAAAACCCCCAAAACCCCGTCATATTTACCGCCCGTCGGTTGGGTGTCCAGATGCGACCCTACATAAACCGGCAGCGCATCAGGGTCTGTGCCTTCACGCCGCGCAAACATATTGCCCATTTGATCCAGCCCCATGGTGCAACCCGCCGCGACACACCAATCCTGAAACAGATGCCGTCCCTCACCGTCTTCATCGGTCAGGGTTTGGCGGTTATTCCCCCCCGCCACGCCGGGGCCGATTTTGGCCATTTCCATTAGCGAATCCCACAGCCGGTCGCTGTTGATTTTCATGTTGTCGGAGGGGCTGGGCATGGGTTTTCTCCTAATCGAGGTTTTTCAGAACGGTGCTGAGCTTGCCAAACAGCTCATCAATATGGGCTTTGGTAAATAATCAGCGGTGGCGACAGCGCGATAATATCCCCAGTCGTGCGAATCAATAAACCAGCGTCATACGCATCAAGAAACGCCTGAAAGGCGCGTTTGGTTGGCGCGCCCGCAATTGGTTCCAACTCGACAGCCCCGATCAGTCCCTCGTTGCGAATATCGATCACGTTGGGCAAGCCGCGCAGGGCATGAATCGCATCCTCAAAATATCCTGCCAGATCGCGGGCGTTTTCAAACAGGCCATCTTCGCGATAGGTTTCAAGCGTCGCCAGACCCGCCGCGCAAGCCATGGGGTTGCCGGAATAGGTATAGCCGTGGAACAGCTCTATCAGGCCCTCATTACCTTGCATAAACGCATCATGGATTTCACCTGAGGCAAGCACCGCGCCCATAGGAATAACGCCATTGGTCATGCCTTTTGCGATGGTCATCATGTCGGGTGTCACGCCGTAATGCGTCGCGCCAAAGGTCGACCCAAGCCGCCCGAAACCGGTGATCACCTCATCAAAAATCAGTAAAATGCCGTGTTTTTTGGTGATGGCACGAATTTTTTCGAGATAGCCTTTTGGCGGCAACAGAACGCCGGTTGACCCTGCCATTGGCTCAATAATCACCGCCGCGATATTACTGGCATCACCAAGCGCCACAATGCGCTCCAGCTCATCAGCGATTTCTGCGCCATATTCTGGCTGGCCGCGCGTAAACGCGTTTTCAGGGATATGCGTATGTGGCATGTGATCAACGCCGCTTAATAACGTGCCAAAGAATTTGCGATTGGGGCCAATGCCGCCAACCGAAATACCGCCAAAATTCACGCCGTGATAGCCCCGTTCACGACCGATAAGACGTGTCCGAGTGCCCTCGCCGCGTGCGCGGTGATAGGCAATGGCGATTTTTAATGCGGTTTCGACCGATTCCGAACCAGAGTTGGTATAAAACACATGATCGATGCTTTCCGGTGCCATATCGACCAATTTATTTGCCAGTTCAAACGCCTTGGGGTGGCCCATCTGAAAGGCAGGCGCATAGTCAAGTTCAGCGGTTTGTTTGGCGATGGCCTCAACAATGCGCGGCTGGTTATGGCCCGCGTTACAACACCACAAACCGGCCGTGCCATCCAGCACTTGCCGACCATCACTGGTGGTGTAATACATGCCATCCGCCGCCACAAACATGCGCGGGTTTTGCTTAAATTGACGGTTGGCCGTGAACGGCATCCAGAACGCCCGCAGATCATTGGGATTTGAATTTGTTGGTTCAGCCATGTGCGCCCTATCGTAAAAATAATTTGACTAATTGGTCAGTTTTGACGCTATCATGGCAAACAAACGAGTCAACAGATACTTGAATGATTAAGTTGCACAAACAACACTATTTCGAGCCGGAGAAAAAATGAACCAGCAAAACCCAAAAATCGCCAAGGCTGGCATGGCGCGAAATACTAAAAAAGTCACCCGTATCCAGAAAGAAAAAACCATCAAAATTCTGGATGCTGCGTTGGAAATTTTTTCACAATTCGGGTATCGCGGTGCAACACTAGATCAAATCGCCGATCAGGCGGGTTTATCAAAGCCAAATTTGCTGTATTATTTTAATGGCAAAAATACGTTGCACAATGAATTGCTGAGTCAGCTAATGGTAAAATGGCTTGAACCATTGGAAGAGATGTCTCCAGATGGCGAGCCCTTGGAAGAGATTTGTGATTATGTGTGTCGAAAGCTGGCGTTAGCGCAGGTTTTTCCCCGCGAAAGTCGGCTGTTTGCCAATGAGATAATTCAAGGTGCGCCACGGATATCCACCAGCTTAAGCGGCCCGCTAAAAACTTTGGTTGATGACAAAGCCGCGTTGATTGCCAGTTGGTCAAAAGCCGGAAAAATTGCCAAAGTTGACCCATATCATCTGATTTTTTCAATCTGGGCCACAACCCAGCATTATGCTGATTTTGATGTGCAAATTGGTGCGGTTTTGGAAAAAAATTATGCCACGCGCTTTGAAGATGCAGCCAAGTTTCTTAGCGCCTTTTATCGTAATGGTTTGCGGCCCTGACCTATTCGCGCAGCAAAAGAAAAAGCGCAAACACAATCAGCCCCATGCCAACAAAAATTGACGGATGTGGCCAATCATGACCTAGGACAACCTGCCACAGAATTACAAATGCCGGAACCAGATACGTATAGGCCATGACTTTGGCGCTGGGTAATCTAAGGGTGGAATATTGCAACAAAAAGAACGAGACAGCACTGGCGAATACCACCAAATAGGCCAGAACAAGCCACAGAGTTATCGGCAAGGAACGCCAATCTGTCTTGATGATTTCCGGCGCTGAAAACACCGTCAAAACAAGAAAGCCTGCCACCAAAACCCCCAGTGTAAAAACCAGCGGCGTTTCGCCTCGGTTCAGTTTTCTGGACATGGGGGTGTATATGGCATGGCTGATGCAGCCGAGAAAAAACAGGCTTTCCCCAGCGCCGATTTCAAAGGCCAGAAATGCCGAGAAATCAGCGTCAAAAATCATCCAGAGCGCGCCAATGGCACCAATGCCCAGCGCAAACCCCATGCGTTTAGTCATAATTTGGCGCATTATCAGCCAGCCAAAACCAGCCGACATTACAGGTGTCAGGGTATAGACAGCGCTGGTAGCCAGCGCATCAGCGGTTTTCAACCCCATGAACATCAGCACAAAATATATTGCCAGCAACCCGCCGAGCACCAAATACCGCCACGATGCCTTTAGATCGCTGCGCTTGATGCCAGGGCCAATGGCCACCAAGGCGCCAATCAACACACCGGCAAGCAAAAACCGCAATGCCATCAGCGCTGCCGGGTCCACCAAGCGCGCG
>QIGK01000134.1 GCA_003228875.1 Rhodobacterales bacterium | reverse complement strand
GTCGCGCAAGCACTAAATTTGCTTTTTCAGCATTATTTTCAAAAAACATTTTAGTCCTTGTGTATAAGGGCCAAAGCAACGCTAAGTATAGATGAAATGCCCGCCTTTGGCCTATATAAAAGCAAAAAACTAAATGAAGTCCGCGCGAAATCGCAAGCTTATTCAACAGTTTCAGCGATGATAGGTTGGCGCTTGCCAATCGACGATCAGCTACTTGTAACTAAATGTTTGAATTCGCCCTGAGTCGATGGTTTTTTGATGTATTGCCCGCCGTCAGTTACATAGCCAACTGTCAACGCGCCAAAACCAAATCTCTGCCACTTTTGGCTTTTCATACCTAATCCAACAATTGTGCTTGCGAAAGATAGCAAGGGCGTGGCGGATTGATAAAAATAACGCAGGCATGCTCGTTGCGTCGGCGATTAAACTCACCGAAGCCAGATAACGGTGGTAGCTGGTTGCGTTGCAGTACCAACCTATGGCATTACGTGCCCAGATATAATTTGTGCTTAGCACCTGGAGCAACCCTTGGCAGATACAATGATTCCCATTGGAAAATTCTTTTTTAAATGGCGCAATCTGACGTTTCCAATGATTGTTATTGGCATTTATGTTGGAATTACACCAAGCACCGTGCTTGCCTCTGGGCAAAGCTATCTCGCTATTTCACTTGTCATTCTGGGCGTGTTGATCCGCATGAGCGTGGTCGGGTTTTTTAATGTGGCCCGTGATGGAGACAATAAAACCGCCCATGCGGATGAATTATTCACCCGTGGGATGTTTGGCATTAGTCGCAACAGTTTGTATCTTGGCAATCTGACCACTTATTTTGGAATATTCCTGCTACATGGTGCGCCGCTGGCGCTGGTTGCCGGTTTTGCAATTTTTTTGTTCATTTATTACGCCATTATTTTCAGCGAGGAAGCTTATCTCAGCGAAAAATTCTCTGACAGTTTTACAACCTATTGCGAAAATGTGCCGCGTTTGTTGCCAAAGCTTGGCAATTGGACCAAAGCAACTTCCGGCATGGCATTTAGCTGGAAGCGCGCGGTGTATAGCGAATATAACGTGATTGGCCAATCTATTTTGGTGGTAGCGCTTGCCTTTTGGTATAAGTCTTAATCTGGGCAACGGGTCGGCTGGCATACCAATGACCAGCCTCATTTTGCTGGCTAGCGGAACAGTTTTTATTTTGGCGATACGCGCAGCAAAACGCCGTTAGACAAATTTCTTGAACAGTTTGGTTTTTTCGAACAATTCTTCCAGCTCAGTCATGCGTTCATTGGTTTCATCCCATGTTTCATTCTGCACAGCGGCGATCACTGCCTCCAGAATGAACATGGTCACAACTGACGAATCCCAAGCTGAGGGCGCTTCGATTCTGGAATAAATCTTGTGTTTGGCAAATTTTGCCACAGGGCTGCCCCATTGATCTGTGAACAATACCAATTCAACCCCGCGCGCCACCGCCATTTTAGCAAAGCGCAGCAGGTCATGTTCATAGCGGCGCACATCAAACAGCACCAGCACGTCACCTTTTTTCATGTTCAGCACATAATGCGGCCATGAATTTGAATTGCGCTCCACTTGTAAAACATCGCTGCGCATCATTTGCAGATGGGTATAAAAATAGCTGGCCAAAGAGTGCGAAATCCGGCCGCCAACCACATGGATAACCCGGGCGCGATCTGCCAGCACCTTGACCATTGCGTCAAAATCTTTCGGGTCTTGTTGTTTCAGGGTTTGGCGCAAATTTTCAATGACGGTTTCAGCAAATTGGTTCAAAATATGGGTGTCCGGCGCGTTTTCGGCCCAGCGCTCATGTTTGGAAATCGGGTTGGAGATTGTCGCCTCAAGCTCTCCACGCAAGGTTTGTTGCATCTGAGGAAACCCGCCAAAGCCCAATTTGCGGGCCATGCGCGCCACCGTTGGCGTTGAAACGCCCGAAGCATCGGCCAGCGCTGTGATGCTGCCCAAGCCTGAAACCGGATAATTATCCAGAATGGCATTGGCGAGCTGTCGCTCGGCGCGGGTCAATTCATCAAAACAATTCTGAATGCGTTGTGAAACTGTCAGGTTCTGATCATTTTGTTTTGTCATGCTGACCCTCATTTTTTACACTTCATTCTCAGAAAAATTATATTCTGAAAAGTTCTTGACTAAACGATCCTTTCTGAAACAATATCTTCAGAACGATCCTTTATGTCCTTAAGTTAAGCAAAGCAGACCCAAGTTTGGCAAGTCTTTTGAATTCTAATGTTGTTGATGCTCGCAACCTGCGAGGCAATTCCCATGTTTTATTGGTGTGTGAACATGCATCGAATTTTATTCCATCTGAATATAATGCCTTAGGTCTAAGCGAATCGGAAATCCAAAGCCATATCACATGGGATCCGGGTGCATTAAAAGTGGCGGAGCATTTGGTAGAATTGTTGGACGCGCCGCTGATTGCCCAAAAAATTTCACGGCTTGTCTATGATTGTAATCGCCCACCAAATTCGCCAGATGCCATGCGCCCCGCCAGTGAGATGTATCGGGTGCCGGGCAACAAAGACCTAACCGACAGCCAAAAACAGGCTCGGGTTGATGCTGTATACACACCGTTTCGGGACGCGCTGCGCCAAGCTATCGACACCCGTATTGCGCTTGATCCGGTTATTGTGACCATCCACAGCTTTACGCCAACCTATAATGGCATCGCCCGCGATACAGAAATTGGCGTTTTACACGATACCGACAGCCGTTTTGCCGATGCAATATTATCGTCTGCTGCTGTCACAAAATTCAATGTCCAACGAAATCAGCCATACGGCCCTGCTGATGGCGTTACCCATACCTTGACGGATCAGGCGATTTCACGAGGGTTGAGAAACGTCATGTTCGAAATTCGCAACGATTTGCTGACAACACCCAATGCCCAGCGCGAGGTCGCCGAATGGCTTGGGTTGTTATTAACATCTTCACTTAACCAAACTTCCCCATCAGCGGCGGTGCGACATGCCTAGAATTATTGTTGCCTATGTTCGATATGTCGAAGCGGTGAATTACCGTGTTGGCCGCATGGCGATGTATTTGATTTTTGTGTTGATGGCGATTTTGCTGTTTTCGTCTTTTTCCAAAACCTTTTTTAACCCTGCGCAGTGGACGCTGGAAATGGCGCAATTTGTGATGGTGGCTTATTATCTGCTGGGTGGGCCGTATTCGATGCAGCTAAATGCGCATGTGCGTATGGATCTGGTCTATGGCGGCTGGTCTGACAAAACCAAAGCCATTGTTGATGCGTTCACAATTTGTGGTTTGATTTTTTATCTGGCAGTCTTGTTGCACGGTGGCATTGGCTCCACAGCTTATTCATTGGGGCAACCCTATAATGTTG
The DNA here is from genome assembly GCA_003228875.1 of Rhodobacterales bacterium. Taxonomy (GTDB): domain Bacteria; phylum Pseudomonadota; class Alphaproteobacteria; order Rhodobacterales; family Rhodobacteraceae; genus UBA3077. The sequence goes on along the minus strand of QIGK01000134.1, from coordinate 2,377 downwards.
GCCCTTATGAGTATTTCGGCCAACTTGGCAAAGCCTTTTTTACCGGCGGTTTTGACGGGCTGGCTGAGGCCACCGGCCGCTTAGAGCGCTCCGCCACTGCTTGGCGGCCTTATATGTCACCGATCAAATTAATCGCCATCACAGGTATTTTCCTGATGCTGCTGCAAGCCATTGCCGTGTTCTTCAAAGACATCGCCAAAATTCGCGGAGTCAATCTGTAATGACATTTGAATTCCCAGAGCTTTCCTACGAAATGATCGCGCTTTTGATGTTTGCCAGCATGATGCTGATGCTGATAACCGGCCAGCGAGTGTTTGCCGCCATTGGCCTGGTGGCGGCTGTTGCCGCCATTGCGCTGTGGGGCACGGGCGGTTCCGATATTGCGTTTTCGGCCAGCATGAAACTGATGAAATGGTATCCGCTGCTGACCCTACCATTGTTTATCTATATGGGGTTTGTGCTGTCGGAATCTGGTATTGCCGATGATCTTTACAAAATGTTCCATGTCTGGATGGGCGGTATTAATGGCGGGCTTGCTATCGGGACCATCGGCTTAATGGTGCTGATTTCAGCCATGAACGGGCTATCGGTGGCGGGTATGGCCATTGGTGCAACAATTGCCCTGCCGGAATTGTTGAAACGCGGCTATGATAAACGCATGATCTCGGGGGTTATTCAGGCGGGGTCCTCGCTTGGCATCCTTGTGCCGCCCTCTGTGGTGCTGGTGCTTTATGCAATGATCGCCCGTCAACCAGTGGGCAAACTGTGGTTGGCTGGCGTGTTTCCGGGGCTGATGATGGCAGCAATGTTTATCATCTATATCTATATCCGTTGCAGAATTAACCCAAGCCTTGGCCCACCCCTGTCAAATGAAGAGCGCAACAGCTTTAGCCGTGCTGAAAAATGGAAACTGCTAAGCGCTGGTATTCTGCCATTGTTCATCTTTGCCTCGATGATGGTGCCTTTTGTGTCAGGTTGGACATCGCTTGTCGAAAGCTCGGCTGTGGGGGCAACGGTTGCAACGCTGGCGGCAATATTCAAAGGCCGATTTACCAAACAGGTGTTTGAGAATTCAGTGCGCCAAACCCTTGCCATTTCTGCGATGTTTATGTGGATCATTCTGGCAGCGCTGGCCTTTGGCGCGGTGTTTGACGGTGTTGGTGCTGTCAAAGCCATTGAAGCATTTTTTCTTGAAGATCTTGGCCTTGGCCCATGGGAAATACTGTTGTTAATGCAGCTTTCATTTCTGCTGATGGGCACATTTCTGGATGATACCGCCATGCTGGTGATCGTTGCGCCGCTTTATGTGCCGCTTGTTGGCTCGCTTGGCTTTGATCTGATCTGGTATGGTATTTTGTATACCATGACCAGCCAGATCGCCTATATGACCCCGCCTTTTGGCTATAACCTGTTTCTAATGCGGGCCATGGCCCCCCCCGAAATTACCCTGCGCGATATATATACTTCTATCATTCCGTTTGTCGGGGTGATGTTGCTTGCGCTTACGATCATAACCGTATTTCCACAAATAGCCCTTTGGCTGCCGAATTACGTTTATGGAAAATAGAAGCCGGATCAACCGGACTTGATTTATAACTTTAATGGAGGAAGACATGACTAACAGACGTAATTTTCTTAAAACCGCAGGTGTTGCGGGGGTTGCCACCCTTGCCGCACCAGCCGTTCACGCCCAATCTGTGATCAAATGGCGCTTGCAAACCTATGCTGGCCCTGCATTGGCGGCACACATCGTTAAACCCTCAATTGACAAGTTTAACGAGGTCGCTGCCGGTCGCATGGAAATAGAACTTTTCACCGCAGACCAATTGGTCCCGACAGGTGAGCTGTTCCGTTCTATGCAACGCGGCACTATTGATATGGTGCAATCGGATGATGACAGCATGGCATCCCCAACCGAAGTCACGGTATTTGGCGGCTATTTCCCGTTTGCCTCGCGCTATTCCCTCGATGTGCCGGTATTGTTCAACCAATACGGCCTTGGTGAAATCTGGGACGAAGAATATGCCAAAGTCGGCGTTAAATGGCTGTCAGCCGGCGCATGGGACCCATGCCATTTTGCCACCAAAGACCCGATCCGCTCCTTGGCTGATCTTGAAGGCAAACGGGTGTTTACCTTCCCGACCGCTGGTCGATTCCTGACCCAATTCGGCGTAGTGCCGGTAACCCTGCCATGGGAAGACATCGAAGTTGCCGTTCAAACCGGCGAGCTTGACGGCGTCGCTTGGTCGGGCATTACCGAGGATTATACGGTTGGCTGGGCTGACGTGACGGATTATTTCCTGACCAACAACATTTCCGGCGCTTGGGCAGGGTCTTTCTTTGCCAATCAAGACCGGTATATGGAATTGCCGGATGA
>QIGK01000017.1 GCA_003228875.1 Rhodobacterales bacterium | reverse complement strand
CATCGGGCGGGGTATTTTTCACAAAATCAATCGCTGCCGCCGCAAAAGCCGCCACGCCAGATTTCATATCGGTGGCCCCACGGCCATACATAATGCCGTCAATGATTTTGGCCCCAAACGGGTCTTGGCTCCAATCGTCAATATTGCCCACCGGCACCACATCGGTATGGCCGTTAAACCCGAATGTGCGGCCATTCGCGCCTGCACCCCAGCGGGCAAACAGATTGCAAATACCGCCACGATCAACGCGGGTGGTTTGAAACCCCGCATCTGACAAAAGCCTTTCAAGCAGTGGAATTGCGCCCCCGTCATCGGGCGTGACCGAGCGACAACGGATCAAGTCCGCTGTCAATTTCACCGCATCAACCGACATCGAAAAACGGCGAAGTCATTGCCACCACAACCGAGTTTTCATCCAAGGCCCGCTGCATCATACCGCGTTCCTCCGCGTTAATATCATGCCCGTCATCCAGCCGTTCTTGCAAGGTGCCATAGCTGGAAACATCCAGCGGAGCCAACCCGCCCTGTTTCAAAATCGCCACAGTTTCACGCACCGCTTCGGGTTCGTCTTTGGCAGGGCAAAAACACATCATCGCCGCACCGGTAGCATTTTCGGGCAACCCGTCACCCTCAGCACGGCCGATTTCTACGGTTAGGGTGTAAACTTGCATTTTGTCAGCCATGGATCAATCCCGCAACAATTCATTAATCGAGGTCTTGCTCCGCGTCCGCTCATCCACCCGTTTTACGATCACAGCCGCATACAAGTTCACACCATTCTTGGAGGGCATAGACCCCGCCACAACCACAGAATAGGCTGGCACCTCGCCGTAAAACACATCGCCGGTCTCGCGATCGACGATCTTGGTAGACTGGCCGATAAACACGCCCATGCCCAGAACCGAGCCTTCGCGCACGATACAGCCCTCAACCACCTCAGAACGCGCGCCGATAAAGCAGTTATCCTCAATAATCGTCGGGCCAGCCTGCATGGGTTCCAGCACGCCGCCAATGCCAACGCCGCCCGAAAGGTGCACGTTTTTACCGATTTGGGCGCAAGACCCAACCGTGGCCCAGCCATCAACCATCGAACCCTCGCCGACATAGGCACCGATATTCACAAATGAGGGCATCAGCACAACACCGGGCGCAATATAGGCCGAACGGCGCACAATAGACCCGGGCACTGCACGAAATCCAGCGGCTTTCCACTGGTTATCGCCCCAGCCAGCCCATTTATTCGGCACCTTGTCCCACCAGCTGGCATTGCCGTTAGAACCCTCGATCATTTGCATGTCGTTCAGGCGGAAAGACAAAAGAACCGCTTTTTTAGCCCATTGGTTTACATGCCATTTGCCGTTCTCGCGCGGTTCGGCCACCCGCAGCTTGCCGCTGTCAAGCGCGGTTAATGTATCTTCAATCGCCTCGCGAACTTCGCCTTTGGTTTGCGGTGAAATGGTATCGCGGGCTTCCCACGCGGCTTCGATGGCGGTTTCTAGCTGTGCATTAGACATAGTGGTTCCTAATTTGTGACTGGCCTTGGTTTGCAAAAGCCTATAATTGCGAAAGAGTCTAGCTGCAATGTGGCAGGTATGACAATCAGGAAAAGATTATGAACGCCAAACCCAAAAGATTTCCCGATGCCAAAGGCGACATCACCAAATCGCGCGAGGTCGAGGACACCCCCCAAACCCGCGCCCCTACCTATCGCTTGGCTTTTGCCGACCCCGATTTTCTGTGCCGCGAAGAATTGCGCCCCGTTCGCTTGCAACTGGAATTGTTAAAGCCCGAATTGATCCTGAGCGAAATGGGCATCGACAGCACGGTTGTGCTGTTTGGCGGCGCGCGCATTCCCGACCCTGAATTCAAGGAAAACGCCCGCACCAAAACCCTGTCGGACCTGTCAAAATACTATACCGAGGCGCGTGAATTTGCCAAAATTTGCACCCGCAAAAGCATGGAACTCGATGGCCGCGAATATGTGGTCTGCACTGGCGGCGGCCCCGGCGTGATGGAGGCAGGGAACCGTGGTGCGGCGGATGTTGGCGGCCAATCCATCAGTCTGAATATTGTGCTGCAACACGAACAATCCCCCAATAAATACGCCACACCAGAGCTGTGTTTCAATTTTCATTATTTTGCCATTCGCAAGATGCATTTCCTGATGCGCGCCAAAGCCATTACCGCCTTTCCGGGCGGTTTTGGCACTATGGATGAGCTGTTCGAGGCCCTGACCCTGATCCAGACCAAACGTATGGAGCCGATGCCTGTGCTGCTTTTTGGCCGTGAATTCTGGCAAAAAATCATCAATTGGGATGCCTTGGCCGATGCAGGAACCATTTCGGCGGATGATCTGGAGCTGTTCCATTTTGTCGAAACCGGTGTCGAGGCATGGGATATTATCGAAAACTGGCAGGGCTAGCCGGCTGTCAAAACTCGTTTGGCGATGTTGTCAGCGCCGGTTTTAACACCGCTGCCGTCAAACGCGCCTGAGACTTGGGTTTTGGCAATCAGGCTGTTGCGAAACTGCTGGGCCAATTGGGCATCGGGAGGCTGCGGGTTGTTCCAAAATCCGTTTAGGCCATCGTGACTGCAAAGCCCCTCAATGCGGTAAATCGCTTTGCCCAGAACAAAGGTCGGAATGGCGCGATCAATGCTTTCCAGACCAACGGTGGAATTGATGGTGACACATCCGGCGGCTTTTTTTAGCAATGCGTCCAGATCACCGCCATTCAGAAAAATACAACGGCTGTTATTGGCTTTGCCAATGATTTTTGCCCAGTTGATCCGACCATTATCCAGCGGATGCACCTTGAAAACCAGCAAGGCGTTTTGCGGGGCATGGCTGGTGAAACTCTGGCAAACCTCCTGAACAGTTTTGATCAAACCAGCTTTTGGCCCATGCACCCTGATCTGGTAATCGCCATCCAGTTGCAGCGGAAATACAAAAACCGGGCCGGAATGGGCCATAATTTTCTCGGAAGTTCCGGCCGTAGAAATTTTTGCAAACGGTTTTTTAACAGCCTTGCTGATCCAGCCCCGCCATTCCTGCGTAGGGCGCACAAGTGCATGGGTTTTGAAATGCGGATAGCGGATTTTTGCGAACAGGATATTGGCCAAATTCCAACCAATATCCATCAGCGCATATCGCAAAAACGAGCTTTTGAAATTTTGCGGAGGGCCAGGTTTTTCAGCAGAGACGTCAACGCTAAACCGGCTATTGGCGTTAATCCCGTCGCGCTCCAGCGTTAGCCATCCGGGGCGGTAATAGCCGTGTTCTACGATATGAATTCGGGGTGGATCGGGTAATGTCGTGCAAAGCGCAATTGCCTTTGCATGCCAGAACCGGCCATCGCCAAGGCAGATAATATCGGTGACATTTTGCTGTTGCAAAACCTGCGCCAGAAAATTCGCATAACCATCGCGCGCGCCGCGAAAAGGCAATATCTGCCCTGATTTGCGCCGCCAAAACAGGTGATCGCCGGGGCAAAACGCAATACGGGTAACCTTTGCACTACGGCGGCGCAAAGCCAGTCCCAACGCGGCAAAAAACCACGAGGCCGGACCTTGTAACAGTAAAATGTGCCGATTATCGCGCATTTGATTAACATTCAAACAAAGCGTTAATTTTTTCGTAACGAATTGCCGATTTAGTGGAAAAATCTGCCACGCGAAAGAAAGCGGTTTTTTGCCCTCAGAAAAAGTATTTTTGTTTTTGCAAGGCCCGCCAAACGGCTATTGGTCTGTGCTTGGCCATGCGTTGCTGGATGCGGGGCAGGGGGTGCGAAAAATCAACCTGTGCCTTGCGGACAGAGTTTTCTGGCGGGGGCTGCCTGCGGATAATTATCGCGGCAAGCAGAAAAACTGGGCTGACTGGCTGGCGGGGTATATCAAAAAACACGGCATAACCGATATAATTTATTATGCAGATCAACACCCCTACCATTGCGCTGCGCGGCGTGTTGCCCATGGGGCGGAGGTTAAATGCTGGGCGATTTTTGGCTATTTGCGGCCTGACTGGTTGACGCTTGAACAAGATGGCATGGGGCCATTGTCGCATTTTCCGCGTGGCAGGCCCGAAATTGAATCCCTGGCCACGTCGCTGGCTGACCCGGATATGCGCTGTAAATATCCGCATAAATTCATCAATGAGGCGGTGGGTGAGGTTGTCTTTCATTTGCTACAAACCTTTGGCAGGCCGTTTTACCCATGGTTTAAATCTGATAAAACCTATTGGCTGGTGGCGCTGCAAATTCAGGCGGATTACCAAATTCGCAGCCATTGTGATTTTGACCATCAAGAAGAAATGCTGGCGGATATTTTCCGCAATATCAAAGCCAGCGGTGCATCGGGGGATCTGGTTATCAAAACCCACCCCTTGGATAACGGCCTTGAAAACTGGCCCAAACGGGTAGCTCGGCTGGTCGCTAAATTCGGTTTGAAAGGGCGGGTGCATCTGATCAAGGGTGGTGATCTGGGAGGGCTGATCCAATCGGCACGCGGTGTGATTGTGGCGAATTCAACGGTGGGCTTGCACAGCATTGCGGCAGGTATTCCGACCCTGACATTGGGGCGGGCCTTGTTTGATATTGCGGGGTTGACCCATCAATCCGGCTTGTCGGAATTCTGGCACAACCCGCAAGCGCCGGATCAAGGTTTTTCAAAACCTATCGTCGGGCTTTAACAGCAATTCAGGTCAAAGGGTCGTTTTATAACTCTGCTGGCCAAACCGCTGCCGCGCAGGAAATGGTGCAACGCCTAACGAAACCGCTCGCAGGTGCAAAAAAATCGTTGCAGCCGTTGGATGAAACGCTAATAATCGCGGCTGAATAACAGCCACAGGTTCCAGCCCATGCCCAAGACCCATGCCAACCATGCGGCGCTAACGCCGGTTTCCTTTATCCACCGCGCCGCGATGACTTTTCCAGCCAAACCCGCGATTATTTATGGCGATATCACCCGAAGCTGGGCCGAAACCTATACACGCTGTCGGCAAATGGCCTCAGCGCTGGTAAAATCGGGCCTGCAAAAGGGCGATGTTATCGGGGTGATTGCCACCAACACCCCCGAGATTTACGAGGCCCATTTTGGGGTGCCCATGGCGGGCATGGTGCTAAACACCCTGAATTGCCGGCTGGATGCCAAAACCATTGCCTATATTCTGGATCATTCCGACACAAGGCTGGTATTTGTTGACCGTGAATTCTCCAGCGTGGTGAAATCTGCGATTGCAACGCTGAAAACCCCGCCGGTGATCATCGATATTGTTGATCCAAAAGGCCCCAAAGGCGAGCCGCTTGGCGCGCAGGATTACGAGACATTTATCGCCACTGGCGACCCTGATTTTGCCTATCAACCGCCCGATGATGAATGGGACACGATCAGCATCAATTATACTTCCGGCACCACTGGTAACCCTAAAGGCGTGGTTTACCATTATCGCGGGGCTTACCTGAATGCGCTGGGCAATACCATTGATTGGCACATGGCGGCCCACCCCAAATATTTGTGGACCCTGCCGATGTTTCACTGCAATGGCTGGTGTTTTCCGTGGACGGTGGCCGCCAAGGCGGGCACCAATATCTGTATGCGCAAGGTTACGGCGGAAAATATTTATAACGCCATTGCGGATAACGGTGCTGATCATTTGTGCGGCGCGCCGATCGTGCTTGGCTTTATGATCAACGCAACGGATGCCGAAAAACGCCCGTTTGACCATCTGGTAAAGGTGATGACCGCCGCCGCGCCGCCGCCTGCCAAGGTGCTGCAAGCCATGGCGGTTGAGGGGTTCGAGGTCACCCATGCCTATGGGCTGACCGAAACCTATGGCCCCTGTATTTCCTGCGCATGGGATAGTGACTGGAACGCCTTACCAATTGGCAAACAGGCCAATCTGAAAGCCCGCCAAGGCGTGCCCTATCT
>QIGK01000043.1 GCA_003228875.1 Rhodobacterales bacterium | reverse complement strand
ATAAATCGCATCGCCAAGATATTTTTCGGCAAGCGCGGTGGCGTCCAGCATCGCGAGTGCGTCTTCACCCAGCCGCGAGGTTAACGCGATGCTCATCTGGTCAGTAGGCAGGGTAAATTCAGTGTTTTTGGTAAATTCTCCGGTGATAATCTGGTGTGAATTGCACACAACGCCGGTTTTGCCCCGTTGCATCAATGACAGGGTTCCGGGGGTGGAAGTGGTCACCAGATCCCCACCAATAACCGCGTCAGCTTCGCCAAGCGCAATTCGAACGGCTGAAATATCCCCGGGCTTTTCAGAAATCCGGCAATGCACCAAAACCGCGCCGCCTTTTTGGGCCAAGCCCGCCATTTCCATCATGCCGGTGCCTTTGCCCTCAAGATGCGCCGCCATGGCCAACAATGCGCCAACCGTTACAATGCCAGTGCCACCAACGCCGGTGGCAACAATGTTGAAGGTGCCATCAATTGCCGGAATAACTGGTTCGGGAAGCTCAGGAATGTTTAACTCCGCAAGGGCAGGTTTTTTCACCTGCGCGCCGATCAGCGTTACAAAGCTGGGGCAAAAACCACTAATGCAGGAGAAATCTTTGTTGCAAGACGACTGGTCGATCATACGTTTACGGCCAAATTCGGTTTCCAGCGGCAGAATCGAAACCCCGCAATCGCCGCAGCCTTCGCAAACATCGGGGTTTATGAACACCCGTTTGTCAATATCAGGGAAAGTTCCGCGTTTGCGGCGGCGGCGTTTTTCAGCAGCACAGGTCTGGATATAAAGTATCGCCGTAACGCCCTCAATCTCGCGCAATTCTTTTTGCACATCATCAAGGTTTTTCCTTGGTAACATTTTTAATCCGCGCGGAAAGTCCGAGGGCTGAACATCTTCTTTTTCATCATAAACCGCGACCAGTTTTTTGACGCCCATTGCCAGCAATTCACGCGCAATTTGGGGTGCATCCATGCCGCCGTCATTGGCCTGACCGCCAGTCATTGCCACGGCATCATTGTAAAGAATTTTATAGGTTATGGTAGTATTTGCCGCCAAGGCCGCACGAATCGCCAGACTACCGGAATGGTTATAGGTGCCATCCCCTAGGTTCTGAAACACATGGCCAGTTTTGGAAAACGGCGCTTCGCCAACCCAGTTTGCGCCCTCGCCACCCATCTGGGTGCAACCAATGGTTTCGCGGTCCATCCATAACACCATAAAATGACAACCAATGCCCGCATAGGCCCGCGACCCTGTCGGAACTTTGGTTGATGTATTATGCGGACAGCCTGAACAAAAATAGGGGACGCGTTGGGAAATTGGCTCAGAATTGTCAATAACAATTGCATTGTCCAAAACCTGCCGCGCCTTGGACAGTTTATCGTTTGAAAACCCTTCTTCCGTCAGAACTTCGCCCAGTTTCTGGGCAACAATAACCGGATTAAGTGAGCCTTTGACGGTAAATAATTCTTCGCCACTGTCCTTTTTCCAACCCATCACCCGACGGCCTTTACGATCATTAAAAATCGCCTCCTTGATCTGGACTTCCAGCAATTTGCGCTTTTCCTCAACCACAATAATCAGGTCCAGCCCCTCAGCCCAATCGTGGAAACTTTGCATATCCAGCGGCCAGACCATGGCCACCTTATAGGTGGTAATGCCCAGTGCTTCCGCCTGCGCTGCGTCAATCCCCAAGGTTTCCAGCGCGTGGGATGTGTCCAGCCAGCTTTTGCCGGCTGAAACAATGCCAACCTTGGCCCCGGCTTTGCCAAGCATGCGTTTATCAAGCTTATTGGCCCGCGCGAACGCCTCCGCTGCGAAACGTTTGTAATCTTGCAAGCGGGCTTCTTGCTGAGTGCGATCATCAAGCAGGCGGATATTCATGCCGCCCTCGGGTTCTTTGAAATCGGTGGGCCGCACGGTTTTGATGCGAAACGGGTCACCGTCAACCACTTGCGTAACCTCAATGGTGTCTTTGACGGCTTTCAGCCCAACCCAACAACCCGTATATCGGCTCAGCTCCCAGCCAATAATGCCATAATCCAGCATTTCCTGCACGCCTGCTGGCGATAGGATGGGCATCAATGCATCCACAAAAGCAAATTCGGATTGGTGCAGCGTGGTTGAGGATTCGCCAGTATGGTCATCCCCCATCACCGCCACAACCCCGCCTAATTCAGCAGTTCCCGCCATGTTTGCATGGCGAAACACATCACCCGAGCGATCAACCCCCGGACCTTTGGCATACCAGAGACCAAATACCCCTTCATGAGTGCCATCACCGCGCAACCCCGCCTGTTGGGTGCCCCACATGGCAGTTGCGGCAAGGTCTTCGTTCAGACCGGGCTGGAACAAAATTTCCGATTGTTTAAGCTTGGTTTCCGCCCGCTGCATCTGCATATCAACCGCGCCAACCGGCGATCCGCGATACCCCGTAACATAGCCCGCCGTATTATGCCCCGCCGCCATATCGCGGGCTTTTTGCATCATCATCAAGCGGACTAGCGCTTGGGTGCCATTCAGCAAAACAGCTTTTTTGGAAAGGTCGTAACGGTCATTTAGCGATACAGAATGCAGGGTCATGGGCGTTCTCCTTACTTCGATTATAGGTCACAACCTATGACCTTTCAACGCATTATTTGAAAGCGGGTATATTCGCATGATTATTGCGCGAGAACCAAAACCCTGCGCAATTAATAAGAATTTTTACGGCTTAATGTGAAATTAAATGGATAGGCTGAATTTGTAAAACGCATTGCCAAAATATCGCCACATCCTATAAGTTGATCAAAACAGGGACGTAAAACATGGATTGGGATAAATTACGCATTTTTCATGCGGTAGCCGATGCGGGCAGCCTTACCCATGCGGGCGAGGTCTTGCACCTTAGCCAATCCGCTGTCAGCCGCCAAATTCGCGGGCTGGAAGAATCGCTGAATGTTATCCTGTTTCACCGCCACGCGCGCGGCTTGATACTAACCGAACAAGGCGAATTGCTGTTTGACGCCGCAAAGGCCATGTCAAAACGCCTGGAAGCGGCATCCGCCCGCATTCGCGATTCCGAAGATGAGGTGTTTGGTGAACTGCGCGTCACCACCACCACTGGTTTTGGCAGCCTGTGGTTGGCACCCCGTATGGGGCATTTATATGAAAAGTATCCTGATCTGAAAATTGATCTGATGCTGGAGGAACGAGTGCTGGACCTGCCCATGCGCGAGGCCGACGTGGCCATCCGCATGAAAGAACCATCCCAAGCAGACCTGATCCGACGGCGGTTGATGGATGTGAACATGAAATTTTACGCCAGCCCTAAATATCTGGCTGAACATGGCACACCGCAAAAGCCTGACGATATGAAAAACCATCGTATCATCAGCCAGAATTCCAGCGCCCCGCAAGTCAGTGCCGGGGCCACATGGATGTCGCCTTATCTGATGTCACCCAACCAGTCGGTTTTGACGGTAAATAATTATTTTGGAATCTTGCAAGCAGTGCGGCATTCGCTTGGCATCGGGGCTTTACCCGACTATCTGACCGCCGATTTTCCCGAGTTGGTCAACGTGTTGCCAGATGAGGGTAGCGCGCCGGTTCCGGTCTATCTTGCTTATCCAGAAGAACTGAAACACTCCAAACGAATCGAGGTTTTCAAGGAATTTGTCTTGGAAGAGATTATCGCCTATCGCCGCCAAATGCGCGATAAATAGGTTTCTTTACGTTATATCAATACTTTGCGCATAGCTATGCACAGGAGTGATAGCGGGTATGCATGGATTTTCGCGTATTTCTATTGAACGACGCTAAAAGCCACCCTATATCACTCTCGAAGCGGGCGAGTTCTTCTCGTCCTCGTTTCATACCTCCCTGTTGGACTTGGGCCGAGCTTTGCTCGGCCTCTTTTTTTGCCCTGCAAGAAAATGTATAAAACTTATTCTTTAGGCGCTGTGCTTAGCTTCAAAACAGAATAAATCGGGCAGAAAGTGAAAACTGCCGTTACCAACAATATCCCGCCGGCCAGCACTGCAAGCCAGCTCAACACACCCAAATAGCCAAGCAGTCCCAGCATAAAGAGCGCCATACCCGATAAGATCCGCAAGCCGCGGTCCAATGATCCTAGATTTGGATTAATTTTCATAACTCGACCCCTAAGTCTAAAGTTTTACGGGCTAAACAGCCCAGTTTGAATTACGAGTTACAAATTAACGCTTATCAGGCCATGATAGGCAGTTTTCCGCTGACATGCAATAATGATGTGGGAAACCATTTCACTTGCCGTGAATATCCGAACAACATTTCCCTTTTCTGTTAATTTCAAAGCGTTCAAAATGGCGATTCTTTCTGACAATTTCAAAAGCGCGGCTCTGATGATGGGCAGCATGGCAGGCTTTGTAATATCCGATACATTCCTGAAACTGGCGGGCGATGATATGGGGTTTTATCAAGTCATCGCGGTGCGCGGCCTAATGGCAACAGCACTGCTTGCGGCTTTTGCAGCGTGGCGTGGCGGGCTATTTTATATTCCAGCCAAAAAAGACATGGGCATGATCCTTGTTCGTTCCGCAACCGAAATTGGCGCAACCATTTGCTTTTTGAGCGCGCTTTATCATATGCCACTGGCCAATATTACTGCGATCATGCAGTCGCTGCCGCTATCAATTACACTGGCAGCAGCAGTTTTTATGCGAGAACCGGTGGGTTGGCGCCGTTATTTGGCTATTTTTGTTGGCTTTGCCGGGGTTTTGCTTATCGTGCGCCCAGGTGCCGGCGGTTTTGAAATTTATGCGCTCTATGCTGTTGGCGCGGTTGCCTTTGTTACCCTCCGGGATCTGGTCACCCGCCAGCTTTCTAGCCAAGTTCCGTCAACTTTTGTTGCATTTTTTACCACTGCTGTGGTGATGCTAATGGGGTTTGCAATGATGTCTGGCGAAGCGTGGCAACCGATCAGCCAGTTGGAAATCACCTATCTGGCTGGTTCAGCCCTTGCGTTGATGGGGGGCTATCAGTTTGCCATCATGACCATGCGGCTGGGCGAGGTCAGTTTTGTGGCACCGTTTCGCTATACTTCGATGCTGTGGGCCATTCCGCTTAGCCTGTTTGTGTTTGGGGACCAGCCCGACATCTGGATGCTGGCTGGCAGTATAATTGTGGTTGCGTCAGGGGTTTATACCTTTATGCGCGAACACAAGCTTAGCAAATAATATGGGCAAATGACCCAGAAACCCTGCCTTTGATATGGCCAATCAACCCCAGATCATGCCCCATGGAATCTGTGGCAGCAAACAAATGGCCTGTGGCTGAACCTTCAATGAGCGATGCATAATGAAACTCATGCGCTTTTAAGGTCTGGCTTTTAAACACCCCCGCCAATCCGGTCAGGTTGCGATAGCCAAGATGGATTTTCGGGTTGGCAAAACTGGTAGAAACCGGCAATAACCCCAGCATGTTATGGGAATATCCATCGCCATCTATCAGCCGCTCGCCCAGCACCATATAGCCGCCGCATTCACCGTAGATCATGGCATTGCTTTGCCGCATGGCCGTTAAAAACGCGGTGTTCGATGCAATTTTTCCAGCATAAAGCTCCGGGTAACCGCCCGGCAGAAAAACCGCGTCCGCCAATGGGTCCGGTCCCTGATTATCAAGCGGTGAAAAAAACGAAATCTGCGCCCCCGCATCGCGCCAGCCCTGCAATAAATGCGGATAAGCAAAGGCAAACGCAGCATCCCGAGCCACCGCAATATGCTGGCCAAGCGGTGGAAAGCCTGTTGGCATCTCGGCAGCATCAACAATTTTCGCCAACGAAATAAGGCGGTCGAGATCCACATGGGTGTCGATCACCTCGCTGGCCGCATGGATAAAACTTTGCAGCTCTGCCTGTTCTTGCGCCTGAACCAGTCCCAGATGCCGCGACGGGCGCGCCAGCTTTTTGCTACGCGGAATAGACCCGATCACCGGAATGCCTTGGGTTTCTATCGCCAAAGCCAGCATATCGTGATGGCGCGGGGATGCGACCTTGTTCAAAATCACCCCGACCACCTGAACATCATCGCGAAACCCGGCCATCCCCGCCACAATCGCCGCTGCGGTCTGCCCCTGTTTGCTTGCATCCAGCACCAGCACCACCGGCAAAGTCAGAACCGCTGCCAGATCAGCAACCGAGCCTCTGCCATAGGGGTCATTGGCATCAAGCGCTCCGTCAAACAGGCCCATCGCGCCCTCGACCAGCAACAATTCCCCACCTTGGTGATGGGCCAAGCCGCGTAATTGCGCGGGTTTCATCGCCCATGCATCAAGGTTGATACATGCCTTGCCACTGGCCGCATGATGAAATGCTGGGTCGATATAATCCGGCCCCGATTTAGCGCTGGAAACATCAATGCCACGGTTTTTAAGCGCGCGGATCAGCCCCAGCGTAATCATGGTTTTACCCGCACCCGAACTCGGCGCCGCAATGATCAGCCCGTTAGTCATTTTTCAGCCAGTCAAGCTGTTCACGCAACAAAACCCCGCGTCCCACACAAATAACCGCAGGGGAACCAATACCACTGCTGGCTATATCCGCTGCTACATTTTCGAGCGTGGTTTCCAGCACTTCCATTTCAGGCAATGTGGCATTTTTTACCACCACGACAGGGTCATTTTTGGGCCTACCGCCTGTAATCAACGCCGCCGAAATCTCATCTATATTACGAATGGCCATATACATCACAATCATCCCCGTGGCCACAGCCTGCCAGTCAATTGTATCGGGGGTCAGCCCGCGCTGGTCATGCCCCGTCAAAAATATCACCGACTGGTTCACATCGCGCGAAGTCACTGGAATGCCTGCATAAGCCAGACCACCAATGCTCGCCGTAATGCCCGGAACAATCCGAAAGGGGATTTTTGCGTTAACCAACGCCAAGGCTTCTTCAGCCCCGCGCCCAAACACAAACGGATCGCCGCCTTTCAGCCGTAGAACCCGTTTGCCTGCTTTGGCAAAATCAATCAGCATCGCCGAGATTTCCGCTTGTTTTGGCGAGGGTTTACCACCGCGTTTACCCGCGCAAATCCGCTCCGCTTCAGGCTTGGCCCATGCCAGCACCGCTTCATTTACCAGCGCGTCATAAATGATCACATCCGCTGTTTTTAGCGCTTCAACCGCATGAAGCGTCAACAATCCCGGGTTCCCCGGCCCCGCACCAACCAGCCAAACGGAACTTTTGGAGAATTCAGTCACACAAAAACCTTTGGCCGCAAAACATGTGGAATCGCGGGGTCATACAGGGCGGAATCCTTAAAATTCTCAATATTGGCCAATGCAGGCCCGATAAAAATCAACGCCGTGCGGGTAATTTTTTTAGCGCGCACTTTCAGGCGAATGTCCGACAAGGTGCCGCGAATGATTTTCTCATCCGGCCAGCCAACCCGATAGGCGACCACCACAGCGCAATCCGCGCCATAATGCGGGGCCAATTGCCGTTCAATCTCGCGTAGATTTCGAATGGCCAGATGGATGACCAAAGTCGCCCCCGTGCGCCCAAAATTTTCCAGCGTTTCCCCCGTTGGCATATCGGTAGATTTCATCGACATGCGGGTTAAAACAATGCTTTGAGCAATCTCCGGAATTGTCAATTCCTGCCCCATCGCCGCCGCCGCTGCTGAATAAGCCGAAACCCCGGGGGTGATGTCATAAGGAATACCATCGGCTTTTAGCCGCCGAATTTGCTCGGCAATCGCGCCATAAAGTGCCGGATCACCCGAATGCACCCGCGCCACATTCTGCCCGCGTTTATGGGCGGCAACAATTTCGCCGTGGGTATCATCAAGCGTCATCGGTGCAGTATCCAGCACCCGCGCGCCTTTGGGCGTAAACGCCACAACGGCTTCGGGCACCAAAGACCCCGCATATAAACAAACAGGGCAATTTTCGATCAGTCGCCGCCCTTTGATAGTAATCAGGTCCGGATCACCCGGCCCCGCGCCGATAAAATGCACGGTCATAAAACTTCCCCAGCTTCTTCTTTTCTCAAATACTCAAATCCTAGCTTCACGACAAATCTCCATCTATTTTGCGCGCATAACCGCGCGGCGTATACATGCGCGGCCCCTCGCCAAGCTGTGCCAGCTTAGAGTTACTTGACCCAACAAGAACAACGGTCAACATATCGACCTCATCAACCGAAAGTTCTGATAACTGGCGATACCGCACCTGTTCTTCGGGCCGCCCGAGGCTGCTGGCCAGCATCACCGGCGTATGCGCTGGGCGGTGCTGCAACAAAATATCGCGCGCCTCCGCCAGCAAAGTACGGCGGCGCTTTGAAACGGGGTTATAAAAGGCAATGACAAAATCCCCCTCAGCGGCAGCGTGCAAACGTTTAATAATGTCCTCACGCGGCGTCAGCAGGTCCGACAGCGAAATCGCACAAAAATCATGCCCCAAAGGCGCACCGGCCCGCGCGGCGGCACCCTGTAAGGCTGAAACCCCCGGTGTCGAAACCACCTCAACCTGACGCGCCGCATCCGATACGCCCATGGCATCCGGCCCGCGATCCAGCAATTCAAACACCAACGCGCCCATGGCGTAAATCCCAGCATCACCTGAACAAATCAGCGCCACATTAAGGCCTTTTCCGGCTTGTTCCAGCGCATAGCGACAGCGGTCTTCTTCGCCACCCAATGGAAAATCGGCGCGAGGCTTGCCTGCTGCTAATGGTCCTAAAATATCAATATACAAGCCGTAACCAACCAGCTCGGAGGCCTCAGCTACCAGTTGGCTGGCCTCGGGCGTGCGCCATGAATGCTGGCCCGGGCCAATGCCGATGATTGACAGTTTACCGCGCGAACGCCCGGCGAAATCAATAATCGGCTGTTCTGAACGAGCAATGGCGCAAGTTGCATTGGCGGTTTTTTGTTTCTCAACCACCAGCTTTCCGACAGGCCCCGCAATCGCCAAAGCCGCCGCCTCGGAAACACCGTGACACCCGACCTCAGCAAACACCACGTCTGACGGATTGGCGAGCCGTGGTGTTTCAGCCTCCAGTGTCGCGGCGTCAAAAACCCTGAACGGCACCTCCAGCCGTTTGGCAACCTCGATCATTGCCGGTTCGTCCGCTTTCAAATCGAGGGACGCCACACAAGCAATGGAAAAAAGTGAAATACCAGCTTTTTGCAGGTTTTCCACATTTCATTCACGCCACAACCTCGTGCGCAGCCAAGCCCCAACGCGAATTTTTGCGGGTGGTAAGCCAGCGTCAGCGGCGCTTCCGGCACCAAAGCAGTTGAGGTCACCAGCCGAACTGGCCCGTCACCGCTTTCCAGCCCCCAAATGTTTTCGCCTTCAATAATAGGTTTTTGGCCCGACAGCATTGCCATCATTACGTCTTTGGCGCTTGAAGGGTTAGCCAGCCGCCACCCCGCAGGCGGTTCATCCAGCGCCACGCCCAAAGCCACATCTCCCGCCGTAGTTATCGCTGCATGGCTCTTTAATGCCTCGGCAATCTGTTTCGCCAACCGATTGGCCCCATGATGCCCGCCCAGCAGCGGAATAACTGTGGAACCGTCATCGGGAATGCAAATCAACGGCGGCTCACTACGTTTATCCGCCAGCACGGGCGCGACCGAGCGCACCAGAATACCGGCCGCACAAATTCCAATCACCGGATGGCCAGCCTGAAAAAGCATTCTGACGTGATCCAGCGCGTTGGGAAAATACGCATCTGCGCTATCCACGCGCCCCTCGCGGCCATGCAGAGGCGCGTTCAACGCATCAGCCACACGCCGCGCGGTTTTATAACCGCTACGCGACAAGCAAAGCACTATCGGGGTTAGTTCAGCCACGGATCTTGGCCTTTCGTTATCAGAATCATCGAAAAATAAGGTGCCGGATCAGGCGCGCGCGCCA
>QIGK01000066.1 GCA_003228875.1 Rhodobacterales bacterium | reverse complement strand
TGGTGCTTATAATTCTGGCGGATGTGGCAGCTATTCTGGCAAACCCGCGGCTGCGCAACCCTAAATAGGACTTGATCATGACTGATGTAACACAGAATGCACAAGGGGAAGATGATCAGGATAAAACCATCTATGATGAGTTGCCTGATGCCCCACCCAAGAAAAGGCTGAAACTGTCGTGGACAGGAAAAATTGGCGTAGTCGTTGTCGGCTTCTGGCTGGTTATGGTGGTGATCGGTCCCTGGATTTCACCGTTTCACGAAGCAGATATTATTGGTGATGACAGTTATCTGCCACCAATGAGCACGACAGAAGGTGAAGGTCTCCACGTTTTAGGCACGGATTATCTTGAGCGTGATATTCTGTCGCGCATTTTATGGGGTGCGCGCATGACCGTGGGCATTTCCTTTCTGGCAACATTGCTGGCTTACATGATGGGGGTAACAGCCGGGATTGCTGCTGCGGTCAAAAAAGGCTGGACCGACATGATCCTCAGCCGCATCAATGATGCCATCCTGTCACTGCCAACGATTATGCTGGGTCTGTTAATCGTGGTGGCACTGGGTTCGTCCATTCCCATTTTGATTGGTACGGCTGCGATTATTTATGCGTCAAGTGTGTTTCGAATTGCCCGCGCCTATGGTCAGGAAATCATGGTGATGGATTATGTTGAATCAGCACAGGCGCGCGGTGAAACCATCTGGTGGATTATCTTCCGTGAAGTCCTGCCAAACGCGGCCATGCCGCTGGCCACTGATTTTGGTCTACGGCTGGTGTTTGTAGTGCTGTTTATCTCTTCGCTGAGTTTCCTCGGCCTTGGCATTCAGCCTCCTGCAGCCGACTGGGGCTCAATGGTGCGCCAGAACCTTGATGGTTTGCAGTATGGTTCCTGGCGATTGCCTCTTTCACCATTGGCATCAATCTGATTGTTGATGATATCTCGGCCAAGTCCGGTGGCGATCTTGCCAAGAAGATGATTTAGGGGGATTGCGACATGGCGGAACTTTTTGAAATTGACAATCTGCAAATCCAGGCGCGCAAGGAAGACGGAACACCCATACCCATCGTTAAGGGCGTAAGCTTTAAGGTCAAGGCGGGCCAGGTTGTCGCTCTGATTGGTGAATCAGGTTCCGGCAAATCGACCATCTCAATGGCCACCATGGCCTATTGCCGTCCGGGGCTGGAATTTCCCGGCGGCGAGGTACGCCTGCATGGCAAGGATGTTTTGGCCATGGACCCGCAGGATCAACGCTCTATAAGAGGCAATAAAGTCGCTTATCTAGCCCAAAGTGCGGCCGCAACCTTCAATCCGGCAATAACCATTGGCGAGCAGGTGACCGAGGCCGCTGTTCTGCATGGCACCTTGACCCAGGAAGAAGCCAACCGGCGCGCGGTCGAGCTTTATCACGCGCTTGAATTGCCCGACCCTGACCGGCTGGGACGGCGCTATCCCCATCAGGTTTCCGGTGGTCAGTTGCAGCGCCTGATGGCGGCAATGGCGCTGGTGTCGGGCCCGGACCTTCTGGTGCTGGATGAACCGACAACCGCGCTTGATGTGACCACCCAGATTGAGGTGCTCAAGGCTTTCAAAAAGGTGATTAAAGACGAAGGCTCCGCTGCCATATATGTCACCCACGACCTCGCGGTGGTGGCTCAGGTGGCCGATCATATTGTGGTGCTTTATTCCGGTGAAGTGCAGGAACAAGGCCCCACTGAACAGATTATCAACAACCCCAAACATCCTTACACCCAACGCCTGATGGCAGCCGTCAAACCGACGCCAAAGGCGGGCATGGGTGAAACGCTGGATGCTGAACACGAGCGCGACATCCCCAATATTGAAGTTAAAAACATGACTGCCGGTTATGGTGGAATTGTCAACGGCAAGCCTGCGATTACGGTTTTACGCGATATCAACGTTAAAATTCCAAACGGTCATGTTGTCGGTGTTATTGGCGAATCCGGCTGCGGCAAGTCAACACTGGCGCGCGTTATTGCCGGATTGCTGCCCGCTGCCAAGGGAGAAATCTTTCTTGACGGCAAAAAACTCGAGGCGGATTTGAAGAACCGGTCCTCAGAAGAGCTGCAAAAAGTGCAATTTGTTTATCAGATGGCCGATACAGCGCTTAATCCGCGCCAGCTTATTGGCGATATTCTCGGTCGCCCGATTGAATTTTATCGCGGTATCAAAGGCAAGGAGCGGCGCGAGGAAGTTGCCAAACTGCTGCGTCTGGTGGAATTGCCGGTTGAGTTTGAAAGCCGTTATCCCTCAGAGCTTTCCGGCGGCCAGAAACAACGGGTCAATATGGCGCGCGCGCTTGCCGCCAACCCAACGATCATGCTGTGTGACGAAGTCACATCCGCGCTCGATTCCATTGTCAGTTCCAATGTGATTAAATTGTTGAAAAAGCTGCGCGATGCAACAGGTGTATCTTTCGTTTTCATCTCTCATGATCTGTCAACTGTGGGCTCGTTTGCCGATGAGATTGTGGTGCTTTATGCCGGACGGGTGGTGGAACAGGGTCCGGTTGACGAAGTTCTTTCTCCACCTTATCACCCCTATACGCGACTGCTGATTTCGTCGGTACCGGAATTGCGCGTGGGCTGGCTCGAAGAAACCATGCAGAAACGCGAGATGGCGGTGGGCATTGCCCGTGGCGTCGAGATTACCGATACCGGGTGTCCGTTCTATAATCGTTGTCCCATCGCCATTGATGGCACCTGCAATGTGGAAATCGCACCTACGCGTGAACCTCATCCGGGTCACTTTATTTCCTGTCATCGCACGCTGGAGGAAATTTCCGAGGCCGAAAATGCACCGCAACAGGTTCTGCACGGGTTTGAAAAAGCTACACCTGAGGACGGCAAGGTTGTGGGCGCGGTTTAAATTTAAAAAAACAGGCAAATAAGGTTGGACACCATGATCAAAAAAATTCTGATTGCAGTTGACGGTTCCAAACATTCCCTAAGTTGCGTTGCCTTCGGTGCCGAAATTGGCAAGGCACTGGATGCTCAGGTATTGCTCTATCACGTGGTCAAGCCTTACAACCTGCCTGAAAGCCTGCGCGTATTTGCCAAGGCTGAACATATGCAGATATTCGACCCTGAGTTACTGAGAAAAGGTGCGCAGTATTTATTGGCCGGGGCTTTGAGCGAAGCGCGAAAGGCCGGTTTGAAAGATGTGGAAATCGAAACCGATGAAGGCCCGATTGCGCGTTCGATTGTTGAGCGGGCGGATTCTTTCAAGGCCGATATGATTGTTATCGGGTCGCGCGGCATGGGAGATCTGGAAGGCATGTTGCGCGGCGGCGTTTCTCACCGGGTTGAAACCCTGGCCAAATGTCCGGTACTGGTTGTAAAATAAGCTCCAACACACATGATGCAGAAGCAAAATAAAATACCACATGTTTTTTTTGCCGTTGTGATTGTATTGATGATCGCTTCCGCCATATTTTCCGGTCGCAAAACATGGGCATCGGGTGATGTGGATCTGGTGCTGCTGCTGGCTTTGGATGTCTCGGCCAGCATTGATGCCAGAGAATATCAGCTTATGAGAGAGGGCCTTGCCAATGCGCTGTCCTCGGAACAGGTGGCCCAGGCCGTTGGTGCTGGAAAAACCGGTGCCATTGCCATCAGCGTCATGCAATGGTCGGGGTTTCAGGAGCAAGAGGTAAAAATCAAATGGATCCGCGTATCCAGCCGCGAGGATCTCCTTGATCTATCGGGGCAAGTAAGGCGCATGACCCGGCGCTATAATGGCGGTGCCACGGATATTGGCGGGGCGATAAAATTCAGCCGGGAGCTGGTCAATTCAGCGCCTTTTTTAACGGAGCGCAAAACCATCGACATTGCCGGTGACGGTACCAACAATGTCAATCGATCTCCCGCTATCGAGCGCGATATTACCGTCAAATCCGGTATCACCATCAATGGTCTTGCCGTCATCGGCGAGGCGGTTACGCTGGTTGATTTCTATACTAAATTTGTGATTGGCGGAAATCTGGCTTTCGTTGAAAATGCACGCGATTATGACAGTTTTGAAACTGCAATGCATCGAAAACTGCTGCGCGAAATCGGTTCTTTATATTTATTCTGATCATTTTGCGATAGAGTATTAGAACGGCGGGCGGGGATTTTAAATAAAAAAGGATGCTGCATGCGCACGCGCAAGGTGGAATGGAAAACACTTGGGTTATTTGTTGCCTGCTATGTTCTGTGGTTTGCAACGACCTGGAATTTTGTCGCTGTTAGTGCCAGTTGGGGTACAGCTACTGCGTATTTGATGTTGTTTGCTGTAACCGCTGTCGTAACTGCGTTTCATACGTCCCTGCAACATGAGGTTGTTCATGGCCACCCGACACCGTGGCCGCTGGTAAATGAGGCCCTGGTTTTTCCCTCACTGATTTTTGTCTATCCCTATCGCCGCTACCGGCAATTGCACCTGAAACACCACAATAATTCGAACCTGACGGACCCGTATGAAGACCCGGAAAGCTATTTCTGGCCGCAGTGCGAACAGGACAGTGTGGGACCAATAAAGCTGCTTTTACTTGAGTGGAACAATACATTTGTGGGGCGCATGCTGTTGGGCCCAGCGCTAGGTGTGTGGGGTTTTTACCGTACTGAATGCCATCGCCTCAGGGCTGGTGAAAAAGGTGTGCGCAAAGCCTGGGGCCTGCATTTAATCGGCTGTCTGGTGGTGTATTTATGGCTCAGCTATGTGGCCGGTATCGCCTTTTGGCTTTATGCACTGCTGGTGATTTATCCCGGTGTGGCGTGGATACTGATGCGCTCGTTTGCCGAACATCAGGCCAGTGAAACCATCGGCGGGCGAACAGCGATTGTCGAAGCTCATCCGTTTTTTCAGCTGCTTTTTCTCAACAACAATCTCCACATGGTTCACCATACCCATCCCGAAGTGGCCTGGTATGATTTGCCCGGGCTTTATGAGACAGACAAGCACAGGTTCCTGACCGCCAACGAAGGGTACAGGTTCAACGGATATGGTGCCATCGTTCGGCAATTTGCATTTCGCCAGAAGCAGGCGGTTTTTCACCCAACCCTGCATCGCAAACTGTAAAGATTGCATTCAAAACAACCGGATGCCGGTTGCTTCGAGAACATACAGGGTCGCAAGCGACGCTATCAGTGAATATGAAAACCTGGGGCGCATTAAGGCAAAAATCACGACGGCTGCCGCCAATGCCAGAACCCGACTGGACAAGGCCGTCTGGGCCAGCAACCCGGTTGGCGCGATGACGATACGCATGACCAGCGCTGCAATCAAAGCTGTGGCCACTGCCCTCACCCAAATAAATACCTCACTGTCCTCGGTAATTTTTTCACCAAAGTAAACCCCTAAAAACCGCCATATAGCAGTTGGCAGACAGCCAACTAGAAAAATCAGCAGATAGATGTTTATGTCTGGATCAATCATTGTGGCAGGTTTCGTTTTCTACGCACCCGCGCGATTAGGTATGCCGCTGTGCCGCCAATCACGCCTGCAAGCAAGAAATCAAACTGCGGTATGATGAAATATAAAACCGGTCCCAATATTGTCCCGGCAGCCAGAGCCAGAAAGTCCATGGCCATTCGGGCGGTGGCAAAAAGCGAAATGTAGAAAAATGTCGGTGTTAAAAATACCAGAGAAATCGACAGCAATGGTGGCAAAAATCCGGCCAGATGGTAGCCGACAACAGTCACCCCCAACATTGCCGCCCAGAAAATGGTCCCCACTCCCATCAGCCACGGCAGTCGTTGTGATTTTTCGACCTTGTGCAAATGCCGGTTGGCCAGCACCCATACGGAAATTGAGACGAAATAAGACAGCAGATACAATTGCCAGCGCGGCGTGCCGGGGTGATTGACCAGGGGCAACATGGAAACCATCATCGGCAGAAATCTGATCGCAGTCAGTGATACCGCCACAGCGATGGTCAGCCCCACAGCACCTTCCTGTAAAAGATTTACCAGTACCACCTGGCCGGGCAAGGCCCAGACTACGCCGGTCAAAAACATGCCTTGAAAGACATCGAGTTGAGAATCCCTGATAAAAGCACCAAATCCGAGGAAAGACACTGACAGCACCAGAAATTCGAAGCTCACAACCTGGGACATGCCTTTTGCAAATGCCGACCAGTTGAATTGAAATTTCGCCATGAGGTCATGCCCCGATTGAAAGGCAGTTTGAAAATTTATACTCCCGCCAGAGGATAGCGGGCAAGAGGACCTGATTTAATCGACGCTCAGAGGTACTCTTGGTACTGTGCCGCCACCTTTGCGTCCGCGCCCTTTTTTGGCAGATACTTTGGTTTTAGCGGCTGGTTTTTTTCTTGGCTTTTTGGGGCGTGTGGGTTTGGAGGCTTCAAGGGTGAGATATTCAAAGCCGAGTTTTTCTTTGCCATCCTCGTCTTCGACCACATCAACCCGCACGGTGCCACCATCTTTGAGTGCACCAAACAGGAGTTCTTCAGCCAATGGTTTTTTGATGTGTTCCTGAATGACACGGGCCAGGGGTCGCGCGCCAAAATGTTCATCGTAACCGAGCCTGGCAAGCCAGTTGCTGGCATCATCGCTGATTTCAATCATGACATTGCGGTCCTGCAACTGGGTTTCAAGCTGGAGGACAAATTTTGAGACCACCAGACGCACAACTTCAGGCGGCAGATTACCAAAGCTTACAATGGCATCAAGACGATTGCGGAATTCCGGCGTGAACATGCGGTTGATGGCTTCTTCGTCGTCACCTTCGCGCTTTGTATTGCCAAAGCCGATGGCTTCCTTGGCCATATCTGATGCCCCGGCATTGGTGGTCATAATCAATATGACATTGCGGAAGTCAATTTTCTTGCCGTTATGATCGGTGAGCGTGCCGTGATCCATCACCTGCAGCAGGATGTTGAACAACTCGGGGTGGGCTTTTTCAATTTCATCCAGCAGCAAAACACTATGGGGGTGCTGGTCAATGCCATCGGTGAGCAATCCACCCTGATCAAAGCCGACATATCCCGGCGGTGCGCCAATCAACCGCGAGACAGTGTGGCGCTCCATATATTCCGACATATCGAAGCGGAGAAGTTCAACGCCGAGAAGTGACGCCAGTTGGCGGGCAACTTCGGTTTTGCCAACGCCGGTTGGGCCG
>QIGK01000057.1 GCA_003228875.1 Rhodobacterales bacterium | reverse complement strand
CGGCATTCGGCTTCGATTTCGGTGAAACTGATGCAGGAAATGGGGGGCGCGACCGTTATTGGCCCGATTTTGACCGGCATTGATAAACAGGTAAAACTGGGGTCAACCACCAGCACCGTGACCGATATTTTGCATATGGCGGTGATGGCTGCCTGCAAGGTTGGTTAGATGATATACAATCTTGGTTCGATTAATATTGATCTGGTTTATCGGGTTCCGCATTTTCCGGCACCGGGTGAAACCCTGCATAGCAGTCAATTTACCAAAGGTCTGGGCGGCAAAGGCGCAAATATGTCCATCGCCATTGCTAAGGCTGGCGGGGCGGTGAAACATATCGGCGCGCTGGGCGCAGACGGGCTTTGGTTGCGAGATATGCTGGTAGATGCAGGCGTAAATATCGAATTTATTGATGAAATCAACGTGCCAACCGGCCACGCGGTTATTTATGTTGACGATTCGGGCGAAAACTCAATTGTTTTATATTCCGGCGCAAATACCGCCTTGCAGGAATCCCGGGTTAAAGCGGCGCTTGAAAACGCAGCGGCGGGGAATTGGTTGTTGTTGCAAAATGAAATCACGCTGGGTGTATTTGCCGCTGAAATTGCCCGCGAAAAAGGCATGAAAATCGCCTATGCTGCTGCACCCTTTGAAGCGGATGCTGTGTCCGAACTGATTGATAAGGTTGACTTAATTGCAGTCAATGAAATAGAAGCCGCGCAGCTTTCAACTATGGCTGACGGGGTTGAAAAACTACTGATCACCAAAGGCGCAAAAGGCATCTGGTATCGGGATTCTGGCGTTGTATTTGAGCAGGATGTTTTCAAAGTTACCCCCAAAGATACCACCGGCGCGGGCGATACTTATTTGGGGTATTTTCTGGCCGGAATTGACGCGGGCATGGCCCCGCAACCGGCTTTGCGTCGCGCGGCGGCGGCCTCCAGCATTCAAATCACATGTTTGGGCGCGGCAACCGCCATTCCGGACCTTAATGAAGTGACAGCTTTTCTAAATGACTGATATTCAAAAGATAATCCTTGATACTGACCCGGGAATCGATGATGCAATGGCGGTTTTTCAGGCGATTGGCGACCCAAAAATTGATCTGGTTGGCATCACCACGATTTTTGGCAATGTGACGGTCGATATTGCCACCAGAAACGCGTTTCGGCTGTGTAATATGGTCGGGTGGGAAATTCCGGTGGCGCGGGGCGCAGAGCAACCGCTTGAATGGCAGGGGTTTTCGCCCTCCAGCCATGTTCACGGGGATCAGGGGTTTGGGGATATTCCGCCAATTCCGGTTTCTGGCACGGTGATTAAAATGCCCGCTGACGTCTATCTCGTTGATATATGTGCGAAAAACCCGGGCGAGATCACCATTTGCGCGGTTGGCCCGCTGACCAATCTGGCACTGGCCCTGCGCCGAGACCCGGTGATTGCTAAAAACGTCAAACGGGTGGTGGTGATGGCTGGCGCGTTTCGCGCGGAAGGGAATATCACCAAATTTGCCGAGGCCAACACCTATAACGACCCCCACGCTGCTGCCGCGGTTTTCGCTGCGGATTGGGAGGTGATCATGGTTGGTTTGGACGTGACAGACCAAATTTTGTGCACCGAAAAAGATTTTGCTGAAATTGCGCGTATCGCCCCCAACAAAGGCGGTTTTATTCAGGATATGAGCCATTTTTATCTGGAATTTTACCGCAGCGTTGAAAAATTGGACGGCTGTTCTTTACACGACCCCGCAGCGGTGATTGCCTGCGCTTATCCGGAGTGGTTTACGATGGTTGATGCCAAAATTGGTGTCGTGTTGCAGGGTGAGGAATGGGGCAATACCATTGAATCGAAAACCGCCAGCGGAACCCCAACAAGGGTATGCACTGGCGTTCTATCAGATATTGTAAAACGGCATTTTATCAACACGTTTAGGATTTTTGACTAGAGCTACAAGAGCGAATCTGTCAATATTGCTGACATTATGGCTTGGCACAGCTGGTGGTGGATTTTAGTATCGTACGAACATCATATTGTGCAGTTTTGGGCCGAATTAGTCGATTCGTCACGGAGTTTCTGCTTTATTCTTGACTCTAGTGCGAGAAAAGTGGATTCATATCAATGACTTCCATAAAGGCGGCGTCAAAAGAACCTCTAATTCTGATGACGCCTATCTTATGGACCTGCTAATTGAGATAGACGCAGGACAACCAAAGAGTAGTGGCGACGATTCTCGCGATTTTTGGCCAAGGTGTCAAGTCTATCTCCTTAAAAAATGGAGGCCACAATGGCCAAAAGACCACCTTGGCATTCGGTTAAAGCCGATGTCTATCACGACGATACTAACTGCAACACTGGCAACAACATTGAGAAAGAAAATGTTCGCCAAGGCACTGGCGGGAAGCGCAAGTGCTGGGAGTGCAAAAAGTTAGACTAAGAAAATGAGGCTGGCGATGAATGCCGCCAGTCTCGACTAACCCGTCATGCCTTCCCAAAAGTTCTTAACCTTGCCAAAAAAATCTTTACTGGCGGGGTTGTTGTCTTTGGATTCGGCTTCAAATTCGCGCAGCAATTCTTTTTGACGTGCAGTCAGGTTGGTCGGAGTTTCGACCTCCAGCTCGATATACAAATCACCGGAACCGCCGCCCCGCAGGGCTGGCATGCCTTTGCCGCGCAGGCGCAATTGTTTGCCTGATTGCACGCCAACCGGCACTTTTACACGGGAGCGTCCGCCATCAATGGTTGGTGCTTCAATCTCTCCGCCCAGCGTTGCTGCTGTCATTGACACCGGAATGCTGCAAAACAGATTTACCCCATCGCGCTGGAATATTGGATGGTCATCTACCTCGATGAAAATATATAAATCACCCGTAGGTCCACCACGCAGGCCTGCTTCGCCTTCGCCTGCCAGCCTGATTCGCGTGCCGGTTTCAACGCCACCCGGAATGTTGACATTTAGCGCACGGTCTTTTTGAACCCGTCCTGCGCCTGCACAAGAACCACAAGGGTTTTTGATGATCTGGCCGCGGCCATGGCAGGTCGGGCAAGTGCGTTCAACCGTGAAAAACCCTTGTTGCGCGCGCACCTTGCCCATGCCAGCACAGGTGGAACAGTTTTCAGGTTTTGCGCCGCCCTCGGCACCGGACCCGCTACATTTTTCACAAGAAACAGAGCTGGGCACAGAGATATTAGCTTGTTTGCCGCTGAAGGCTTCTTCCAATGAAACCCGTAGGTTATAGCGTAAATCCTGACCACGGCTGGCCCGCTGGCCACTGCTTCGCCGCCCGCCCATAAAATCGCCAAACAAGTCGTCAAACACGTCGGAAAACCCGCCGCCGCCAAACCCCTGGCTTTGGCCTTGGCCCGCAGATGCGCCGGTGCCGCCTTCAAAGGCCGCATGACCAAACCGGTCATAGGCTGCTTTTTTTTCAGCGTTTTTCAGAATGTCATAGGCCTCGTTGACCTCTTTGAACTGTTCTTCGGCTTTTGGGTTGTCTTGGTTTTGATCAGGATGCAGGGCCTTGACCTTTTTACGATAGGCCTTTTTCAGGTCAGTATCTGATGAACTTTTGGCCGCACCTAATACGTCATAATAGTCGCGTTTTGCCATTATCGCCCCCTTTCAAAAGCAAATCGGCCCGCCTGATTAAGGCGGGCCGACATTTGCGCCTGATTAGGGTTTTTCGTTTTTGTCGAGATCTTCAAAGTCAGCGTCAACAACATCGTCATCGCCTGCCTCTTCAGATGCGGCCGCGGCTTCGGCTTCTTCGGCTTGGGTTTTGTAAATCGCTTCGCCCAGCTTCATTGCAGCCTCGGTCAGGTCTTGGGTGCGGGTTTTGATCGCATCCGCTGTCGCTTCTTCGTCCTCAAGGGTTTCTTTGAGGTTTTTCACTGACATCTCGATAACTTCGACCGTGGTTGGATCAACCTTATCGGAATGTTCCTCAACCGATTTTTCGGTGCTGTGAACCAGACTTTCGGCTTGGTTCCGCGCCTCGATCAACTCACGCTTTTCTTTATCAGACTCAGCATTTTCCTCAGCATCTTTGACCATTGCCTCGATATCATCATCCGACAGACCGCCAGAGGCCTGAATGGTGATTTTGTGTTCTTTATTGGTACCTTTGTCTTTGGCCGAAACCGAAACAATACCATTGGCGTCAATATCAAACGTCACTTCAATCTGTGGTAAACCACGCGGCGCTGGCGGGATTTCCTCAAGGTTGAACTGACCAAGGATTTTGTTATCGGTGGCCATTTCACGTTCGCCTTGGAACACCCGAATGGTTACTGCATTCTGGTTATCTTCGGCAGTGGAAAAGATTTGCGATTTCTTGGTCGGGATCGTGGTGTTACGATCAATCAGCCGCGTGAATACGCCGCCCAAAGTTTCGATGCCCAATGACAATGGTGTTACGTCCAAAAGAACAACGTCTTTTACGTCGCCTTGCAGAACACCGGCCTGAATTGCCGCGCCCAGCGCCACAACTTCGTCAGGGTTCACACCTTTATGCGGTTCCTGGCCAAAGAATTTGGAGACTTCTTCCATCACCTTTGGCATACGGGTCATGCCGCCAACCAGAACAACTTCGTCAATGTCGCCTTTGGTCAGGCCTGCATCTTTCAACGCGGCCGCACAAGGTTTCAAAGATGCTTTGATCAGATCACCGACAAGGGATTCCAGTTTCGCACGCGTCAGCTTCATCACAAGGTGCAAAGGCTGGCTTGTGTTCGGGTCCATGGTGATGAATGGCATATTAATTTCGGTTTGGGTGGCCGAAGACAATTCGATCTTGGCTTTTTCCGCAGCTTCTTTCAGCCGCTGCAACGCCATTTTGTCACCCTTAAGATCAACGCCGTTGTCTTTCTTGAACTGGGTGGCAAGATAATCAACGATGCGCATATCGAAATCTTCACCGCCAAGGAACGTGTCGCCATTGGTGGATTTCACTTCAAACAAACCATCATCGATTTCCAGAATGGAAACGTCAAACGTGCCGCCACCAAGGTCATAAACCGCAATGGTCTGGCCTTCTTTTTTCTCAAGCCCATAAGCCAGCGCCGCTGCGGTTGGCTCATTGATAATACGCAGCACTTCAAGACCGGCAATTTTGCCTGCGTCTTTGGTGGCTTGGCGTTGGGCATCGTTGAAATAGGCCGGAACCGTAATAACTGCTTGGGTTACAGTTTCCCCCAGATAGCTTTCAGCGGTTTCTTTCATTTTTTGCAAAATAAACGCGGAAACCTGTGACGGGCTGTATTTTTCGCCATTGGCCATCACCCATGCATCCCCGCCGGTGCCTTCTACGATTTCATAGGGCGCCATTGATTTGTCTTTTTCAACCATCGGATCATTGGCCGGACGGCCGATCAGACGTTTGATGGCAAACAGGGTATTTTCAGGGTTGGTAACCGCTTGGCGTTTTGCCGCCTGACCAATTAGCCGGTCTTCGTCAGTAAAACCAACGATTGACGGCGTGGTGCGTGCGCCTTCTGAATTTTCAATAACTTTTGGTTGAGAGCCATCCATGATGGCAACGCAGGAGTTTGTGGTCCCGAGATCAATTCCGATTACTTTTGACATGCTATGTCCTTTCATTTGGCGATATTGGGTTACGGCCTGATAAAGCACCGATGCCCATCCCGTTTGGTTGAAGGGTATATAGGAGCGGTTTTTGGGGGCTGCAACCGTTTGATCAACCGCTTAGCCATTTATTTTGCGATTCCGCCTTAATTTGGGTGGTTTTGCAGGCTTTTGGCTTAAGGAAGTGGTCTTTTGACGCCATTGTCATCAACGGCAACAAAAATAAAGGTGGCTTCGGTCACCTTAAGCTGTGTGCCTTTGGGTTGCCGGGTCACCCAGACCTCGACGGCGATTTGCATTGAGGTTCTGCCTTCTTTCAAGATATTTGCATGGATAGAGACAATATCCCCGACATCAACAGGTTTGTGAAAGGTCATCGCCTCAACGGCAACAGTCGCCACGCGCCCACGCGCCCGGGTCCGTGCCGGGATGGAAGCGCCAAGGTCCATCTGTGCCATTAACCAACCGCCAAAAATATCGCCGTTAACATTGGTGTCAGCAGGCATAGCAATGGTTTGCAGGGAAAGATCGCTGCTGGGTTTAGCCATATTAATCTCCGGTATGTTTTGATGTGCTGAGGTCCCATCAAACCGATGATCAGAGCGATCATCGTAAAATAGACTGGATAAGACATGCTGGTGACTTCGCGGGAATAATTGATAAAAACCGCCAGTCGCATTTGGTCGATGGTATGAAATAACGGGTTCCAGTCAAACCATGCAACCATTGAAGCGGGCAAATAGGCTGCTGGCATAAATTTGCCACTGGTGATCATTTGGGCGCGTAGATATACTTTGGAAAAAGGTTCAAAAATTCCTGGCGCAATTGGTTTAATTAACATAAAAACAAGACCAATTGAAATGCCGCTGGCCCAGGTAAAGACAAACGGTAGGAAAATTCCTTTTGGATTATAGATTGTGAACCCATCCCCTAATACATAAACAACGCTAATAATTAAAATAATCGCGACCAATTGAAGGTAAAGCATTGCCAATGCATTGGAAAGAATTGCCAGAATGACTG
>QIGK01000125.1 GCA_003228875.1 Rhodobacterales bacterium | reverse complement strand
GTTGCGGGGTCCAGTTGCTGTTGACGCTGCGCCGGTTATCTGAGCGAATATTCAATGAAGAAATATTCTCCCGCGCTGCAACACTTAGGTTAAGGCGCGGTGGCGGTAGCAACCAAATGTCGACATCAAGGCCGATTTGGTGGCTGGCATGGCCGCTTACCGGCCCGCCACGAGGTTGGGACATATCCCCAATATAAAGCCCGTTCCAGCCGATTTCCTGGGCCTGTTGTGACAGGCGCTCAATAAATTTAATCAGCTGCGGATGCCCCCAGTTGCGGTTGCGCGACAGGCGCATGGCCTGCCATCTGGGGCCGGTCTCTGCCAGCTGCTGCGCCCCTGCCAGACAACCGCGCGCATAGCCGCCAAAGGCCGCTGAACGCTGCATGGTTCCGGAGGTCATAGCGCCGAACAATTGTTTGGCGGGAATGTCAGCTTGCGCTGGCATGGCCATTATTGCCATCAAAACCAGCGTGAATATACGGGGTGTCACAAATCATTTCCTGCGCGTTTTTTTGCCATGGCCAACAATACCATGCCCGCAAGGAAAAGCAAAATCACAGGGCTGATACCAAGGCGTTGTGATCCGGTCAGCCATGTTGCAAAGGCAACTGCAAACGGGCCGATAAACGCGGTAGCTTTGCCAGCCATTGCGTAAAACCCAAATGCCTCGGTCATGGAGATTTTATCATCAACAAAATGCACCACCAAGGCACGGGATGATGCTGACATGGACCCACCCGCTGCGCCGATCACGCCGCCACAGATGTAAAACAGGATATCGGGCAGGTTTGATCCTTGGGCTATAGGCATGAATAAAACTGCCTCGCGGGTGGTTGACAGCACCGCAGCGCTGACCAAAAGCAACAGAACGATTGAGGTCTGAACCACCGGCATCGCCCCCCATTTGCCATCTGCCCAGCCGCCAAACCATGCGCCAAACGCGCCGGAAAGTGCGGCAATTATGCCAAATATGCCCAGCTCAAACGTCGACCAGCCCAGCACGGATGCGGCGTATATTGATCCGAACGTATATAAAACAACCAGCGCGTCGCGGTATAACATTGACGAGAGGAAAAACATCCAGAGCTGCGGGAATTTTTTGATAATCGCCCAGCTTTGGCGAATGCCGCCAAGGCTCTCATTCACGGCCGCTTTGATTTTGGTTGTTTTGCGCCGATCCGGCGTGAACAGAAAAAACGGGATGGCAAAGACGATAAACCAGATGGCCGATATTGGCCCCGAGGCCCGCGCTGGTTCGCCTTTGGCGGGGTCCAGCCCGAATAACGGGTCCAACCCGATTATGGTTTGATCACCGCCCGGCGCAATGGAAATAAGCAGCAATACAAACACCAGAACCACAACGCCGCCAGCGTAACCCAGCGCCCAGCCATAGCCGGATAGTTTGCCAACGTCTTTTTTGGGCACAAGGTCAGGCAGCATGGCATTGGTGAAAATGATGATATATTCGGCACCAACAAAAGCCGCGATAAAGGAAATATAGACCCAGATCAGGCTGCTAAGCCCCAGTTCAGCCCCCCAAAGCCCCAGACAACCCGCCACAAACAAAGCGCCAAATCCAAAAACCCACGGTTTCCGCGGCCCGGTTTTTTCAGCCGCTGCACCTAGAAAAGGCGCCGTGACGGCCACCAGAATTCCGGCAAAACCCACCAGATATCCCCAGTTGGTTTGGCCAATAACCGCGTTTTGTGACAGCTCGTTCACAAAATAAGGACCGAAAATAAAGGTAATAACCAAGGTGTGAAAAGGCTGACCGGCCCAGTCAAACAGCATCCATCCCCAGATGCCTTTACGAGATGCGCGTGTTGTCATGTTAGATCCCCTGAGGTTTTACAAAGATATGACGTTTTATATCTATTTGATTCAAGGGATATTTTGCCTGACGGTGGGGAATATCCTGTCGCGAGGGTTTTGGTTTGCCTGAAACTGCCCGGTCTCAGGTTTCGGGGGGCCAGACCCTGTTTTCCTCAGCGGTGATCCAGTTATTTACCCAATCTGGCAAGGCTGGGTTCCAATCGGGAAACCCCATTTGTTTGACAACTTCATCCGTGGGCACAATGCCGTTTTTGTTAACAATGGCAGCACGAAACACCCCTGATGATGCGGCTTCGCCTTTCACCCACATGGTTTGCAACAAATACATAAACCGTGCATCGCGGCCAAGGGCGCGGGTGTGCATTTCTATGCGGGAAAAGGTTGTGATCCGCCGGCGATAGCGCACATTAGAACCGGCAATGGTCATGCCCCAGCTGTTTCCTATTAAGGTTTTTGCCAGCGGAACACGTTTTGAATATGGCAGTCGCCCCAGATCAAACAAGGATAACATGCGGCCGTTATTCAGCTCCATCCACATATCAATATCAACCGGCCAGCAGATATGATGCGAAATATGGACCCCGTCCAAAGGCAATGCCGGTGATTTACGGTGCTTGTTCAGCTGGTATAACATGCGAAATATTGGATACATCACGGCTCCTTTTTGCAGTTATCGGAGGGATTATTTCATTATTCAACCCCTTACCTCGCGGAGACCTTGTTCTTTTGCGGTTGGCGGCATAAATGATCCCTGACGCCAATAAATACCGGAGATATCCATGACCTCGCTTTTTGAAATCCTGTTATTTGTTTTGAATATTATGTGGTTCCTGGTGATCGCGCATATCTTGATAAGCTGGCTGGTGGCGTTTCAGGTTTTGAATGTTCGTCAACCTTTGGTGCAGCAGATACATTTTGGATTGCAGCGGATCATGGACCCGATTTACAAGCCAATTCGCCGGATATTGCCGCAGATGGGCGGGTTGGATCTGGCCCCGATGGTGGTTATTCTGGGCATATTTGCAGCGCAGCGGATATTGACCAATAACATCGGTCTGTTTGGCTAACCGGCCATTAACATTTATATGCCGCGTCGCGTGTTTGCCTTTCAAGTTCTTTGACAGCGCTAGATATTAGCCGAATAACAGCCTTGCAAAAGTAAGCTGATACCCCCTAAATGACCCAAATCTAAAGGAGCGTATTATGCCTGGACTTTTGCCAAATATTGACCCTGACGGCTTGCAGGAATTTTCAGTTGTGTTCACGGACCGGTCCTTGAACCATATGTCTGCCAGCTTTCAGCGGGTGATGCTGGATATTTCAGAAACTCTGAAAGGCGTTTATAATGCAGCGGCAGTGGTTGTGGTGCCCGGTGGCGGCACTTATGGCATGGAGGCCGTCGCACGGCAATTCGCCCAAGATAAACCGGCATTGGTCATTCGCAATGGCTGGTTTTCCTATCGTTGGACCCAGATTTTTGAGATGGGCAATATTCCATCAAGCCATACGGCCCTAAAAGCCCGCCAAACCGGTAATTCGGTAACAGCCCCTTTTGCGCCGGTGCCAATTGACGAGGCCGTGGCGCGCATTCATGCGGAGCGCCCAGCGATGGTGTTTGCGGCGCATGTGGAAACATCGTCGGGCATGATGTTGCCTGACAGCTATATCAAAGCGCTGAGCGATGCCACCCACGCGGTTGGCGGGTTGATGGTGCTGGATTGTATTGCATCCGGCACGGTCTGGGTCGATATGCAAGACACTGGCGTTGATGTGTTGATCTCTGCTCCGCAAAAAGGTTGGAGCGCCTCGCCAGCGGCGGCGCTGGTGATGATGTCTGAATTGGCGTTGAACCGGATTGAGGACACAACATCTTCCAGCTTTGCTTGTGATTTGAAAAAATGGTTGCAGATCATGCAGGCATATGAGGCTGGCGGCCATGCGTATCACGCCACCATGCCCACCGATGCGCTAAAAGCGTTTCGTGACACCATGCTAGAAACCGAAAAGCTGGGCTGGGACAATATTTCACTGGCCCAACAGGAGCTGGGCAAGCGGGTGCGGGCCTTGTTAACGGCGCGCGGCGTGCAATCCGTGGCGGCCAAAGGGTTTGAGGCACCGGGCGTAGTGGTTAGTTATACCGATGATGTGGGTATCAAAACCGGCGCAAAATTTGCCGCACTAGGCATGCAGATCGCGGCGGGTGTGCCGTTGCAATGTGATGAACCGGAAGGGTTCAGCACCTTTCGATTGGGGTTGTTTGGTTTGGATAAACTGGCTGATATTGACGGGACAATTGCGCGGCTTGAGACGGCTTTGGATCAGGTTTTGTAACGTCCGGTATCAGTATAATCTAATGTTATTCAATTTATTCTTATGTTGGAATACTATTAGCCGCACCGAGAGTTTCCAAAACACTAGCCCCGCCAACATATAGATCAAACCGGGACCCCAGGTTTTTAACCAAGTATTTTCAATAGCATTCTCGGGTGTTTCTGGAAGAAAAAGAATTGAAACCTTTTCGTCTAGCATATCTCGATCAAAGCCACGCCTGACAATCTGGGCCGTATGGCTCACGCCGTTGTTGTCTATAAAGATGAGGGTCAGTTCTGCGCCTGAACGGACGCCTCTGGAGTATATGACGCCGGGGTGTTTGCCGGGGTTTCTAATTGAGGGAAGAAATACCGATTGCGTAATTGTGGCTTCTGCGCGCTCGGCTCGCATTGAAAAATTTGTGAAATATGCAAGCTGTGCGAAGCCAATTAAAATTACAATTATGCCAATAACGCGCGGCACTTTTATAAATGGAACATCTGCGTATTGCGCAGATTTATTTCTGACTGTGGCTTTGGTCATTTCGGCTTAACGCCGAACTCGCGTTTAGGCTCGCGGCTGTGGTCCTCTCCGGCATCAGGTGCAACCGAGTGCCTGTATTTCTCTCGTGTTTCAGTGTCTCCGGCAAACGCCCGTTTCCTTGAACCTCTTTTGCTCAATTTGCGAATGAACCTGCCGATCAATAATGGCACAACCCCTGCCGCCATAAAAATAATCCCAAATCCCCATGTGCCAAACCAGTTTGCTAAACGCACGTTGGAAAAATTCCTTTGATCATATAGAATTTCCATCTTTTCGCCGACTGAAAAATCGTAGTCGCTGGAGGATAACGAAGTTGTTCCTTGCTGCTGTTGGCCCTCAAGATCCACATAAGTAAACGTAGGCTGATAGGTGGTGCTGCCATCACTGGTATTGATAGCAACGCTAAGCACCTGACCTGTTGTGTTGACGGAATTGCTCATAAACGTATAGGTCGAATACGTTATCGCGCCGCCAATACCCACAAAGATGAGGCCTATCAGCGTGAAAATCAGCCCGATAAACCGGCCAAACATTTTTGGTATTCTGGTATTTAAATTTTCGTCCAAATTAAGTCACCCGTTTGTTGCGCGCCGCCAGCAATTTCAGGCGCAGCGCGTTGATTTTAATAAACCCAGCCGCGTCTTTTTGATCATAAGCGCCCGCGTCATCTTCAAAAGTAACGTGTTCTTCGGAATAAAGCGAGTGGTCAGACCAGCGGGCAATTACAGTGGCGCTGCCTTTATAGAGTTTCAGGCGCACAGTGCCGGTTACATGTTTCTGGCTTTCATCAATCATGGCTTGCAACATGTCGCGTTCAGGCGAATACCAGAAGCCGTTATAGATCAGCTCTGCGTATTTTGGCATCAGCTCGTCTTTTAGATGCGCCGCGCCGCTATCCAGCGTGATGCTTTCAATGCCGCGATGGGCCACCAGCATAATCGTGCCGCCGGGGGTTTCATAAATGCCACGGGATTTCATGCCAACAAAACGGCCCTCAACCAGATCAAGCCGGCCAATGCCGTGTTTGCCACCCAGTTCATTTAGGGCGGTCAGCATTTCAGCGGGCGACAAGGCCTTGCCGTTCAGCGCCACTGGATCGCCGCGTTCATAAGTGATTTCGATAATCTCGGCTTTATCGGGCGCGTCTTCGGGGGCCACGGTGCGCTGATACACATAATCGGGGGCTTCAATTGCAGGGTCTTCCAGCACTTTGCCCTCGGACGAGGTATGCAGCAGGTTGGCGTCAACGCTGAACGGAGCCTCACCACGTTTGTCTTTGGCAATCGGAATTTGGTGTTTTTCGGCAAATTCAAGCAATTTGGTGCGGCTGGAAAGATCCCATTCGCGCCACGGGGCAATTACCTTGATGCCGGGGTTCAATGCATAAGCCGAAAGTTCAAACCGCACTTGGTCATTGCCTTTGCCGGTGGCCCCGTGCGCCACTGCATCCGCGCCACATTCGGCGGCGATTTCAACCAGACGTTTGGAAATTAGCGGCCGCGCGATGGAGGTGCCAAGCAGATAAACGCCTTCATAAACCGCATTGGCGCGAAACATCGGAAAGACAAAATTGCGCACGAATTCTTCGCGCACGTCCTCAATATGGATATTTTCCGGCTTCACGCCCAGTAATTCAGCCTTGGCACGCGCAGGCCCTAATTCTTCGCCTTGGCCAAGATCAGCGGTAAAGGTCACTACTTCACAGCCATATTCGATTTCCAGCCATTTCAGAATAATCGAGGTATCCAGCCCGCCTGAATAGGCAAGGACGACTTTTTTGGGTGCTGACATGGGGCATGCTCCGGCATATGTGATTATGAATTGTCATTAGGCGAGATTTTACGTACCTGCAAGTGCAGGTTGGCCATATCCTGTTTCGGGGTGCCATAAGTCTTAAACCGATTAACCAGACTAAGACTTTGTATTAATCCATTTGCCTTCAACCGCAGCTTTGCAATATAGAACTTAAAACTATTCTCAGAGGAATTAAGATGCTTGGCTTTCAAATTTTTCTTCATAGCCTGCGTCAGGTTACCGGTAATATTGGCATGGCAGTGCGGGTAAGCGGGTGGTTTGTGCTGTTGGTTGTAATCGGAATTGTTGGTATTTTTTCTATGGTATTTTCCGACCCAACCCAACCGTCGTTTGACGGGATGGCAACATTGCTGGTTTTTGGATTTCTGATATTCTTTATTTGGGGTGGGTCGCTGATTGCGGTGGTCTGGCATCGCTATGTTTTGCTGGAAGAAGTGCCGCAGGGGGCAATCCCTTATCGTAGTGGTTTGAATATCTGGACTTATTTTTGGTATACCTTTGGTATTGCCATTATAATGATTGTTGTAGCGATAGTTTTATCCGTGGTGCTTGCCATGCTTATTTTCCCGGATACATTGCTGAAAAATGCGATATTTTCCATTATTATTGGTTTTGTCGTCGTGGTTTTGTTTTACCGGCTGGCGCTGATTTTGCCTGCGGTGGCGATTGATAACAAACTTTCGCTGGGGGATGCCATGCAGGCAACCCGTTCTGCCTTGGGGCCAATTTTGGTGCTGGCGATTTCGGTGGTTATTTTTAATACGGTCCTAAGCGAGATTGCCGGATTTTTGTTTAATGGCGATCAGGCCAATGCAATGCTGCGTATTGAAAATGACCAGATTATTTATACTGAAATCTCCGGCATTGGTATTATGTATTTTATCGTAACCGGCGCAATCCAGTGGTTTTCGCTGATGCTAAGCGTCAGTATTCTTTCAACCCTTTACGGGTATTTTGTTGAAAAACGCGGTTTAAGTTAACACCGCTTTGCGCCAAAGGATGGGGTATGGCTAACAGTGAACTTGCGGCGTTTAGGCTGGGCGTTGACTGCGCTGCACAACAATTGCGCAGTCTGTTTGATGCAACACCTTTGCAGCGCAATGATTTTTTATCGGTGCGGTATGGCGCGGATATTTACCTGAAACGCGAAGACCTGTCGCCGGTGCGCAGCTATAAAATCCGTGGCGCATTTAATGCGATTGTTCAGGCGATCAATGCTGGCGCAAAAGGCCCGTTTGTCTGTGCTTCGGCGGGCAATCACGCGCAGGGCGTGGCCTATGTGTGCAAACATTTTAACGTGCGCGGCGTGATTTTTATGCCGGTTACCACACCGCAGCAAAAGGTTTTCAAAACCCGCAGTTTTGGCGCGGGCAATGTCGATATCCGGCTGGAGGGCGATTATTTTGATGATACGTTAAAGGCCGCGCAGGAATATTGTAGCAATGAGAATGCGGTATTTTTACCCCCCTTTGACGATGATCATGTGATTACCGGCCAAGCCTCGGTCGCGGCTGAATTCATGATGCAATTGCCCGAGGATGTGCAGCCCGACATGGTGGTCATGCCGGTTGGCGGCGGTGGATTGGCAGCGGGGCTGACTCGATACTTACAAGGCCGGAATATTGATTTTCGTTTTATTGAGCCAAAAGGCGCGCCCAGCCTGCAAAAATCGCTTGAGGCCGGTGAATTAATCACCTTGCCAAAGGTTGATAATTTTGTAGACGGCGCGGCGGTGGCGCGGATCGGCCAGAAAAATTTCACAGCCCTCAAGGGGTTTTTGGTTAAAGATTGCATCACCATCCCCGAGGGGCGGCTTTGCGCGACAATGATTGAAATGCTGAATGTCGAGGGCATTGTTCTAGAACCAGCAGGGGCTTTGGCGATCGATGCGCTTAGGGATATTCCACAGGCCGATATTGCCGGCAAATCGGTTGTGGTGATTGTTTCGGGCGGTAATTTTGATTTTGAGCGCCTGCCGGATGTCAAAGAACGGGCCTTGCGGTTCGAGGGTTTGAAAAAGTATTTTATTCTGCGCATGCCTCAACGCCCCGGTGCGTTAAAAGACTTTTTGAACCTGTTAGGCCCGCAAGACGACATCGCCCGGTTTGAGTATCTGAAAAAATCAGCCCGCAATTTTGGCTCGGTTCTGATTGGCATCGAAACCCGGGAGGTGGGCGGGTTTGAGCGGCTGTTTGCCCGCATTACCGAGGCCGGATTTACCTATGAGGATATTACCGACAATGACACGCTTGCCAATTTTATCGTTTAAGGGGCCAAAATGCTGAATGTGATTGCGGTGGGCGAACCGGGTGGCAAACCGCCATTGCTGATTGTGCACGGGCTGTTTGGATCAGCCCGCAACTGGGGAGTGCTGCAAAAACGGCTGGCGGTTGACCGTCAGGTATTGACGGTTGATCTGCGCAATCATGGTGATAGTTTTCATGATGATGATAACAGCTATGGCGCACTGGCCGATGATCTGGCTGAAGTGATCGAGGCATTTGGCGGTATTGCTGATGTTTTGGGCCACTCCATGGGCGGCAAAGCGGCGATGGTGCTGGCATTGACAAAACCGGAACTGGTGCAGCGCTTGCTGGTCGCAGATATTGCGCCGGTGGGGTATGGCCATTCGCAAATGCATAATCTTGAAGCGATGCGATCGGTTGATTTGGCAGGGGTAACGCGCCGCGCAGAGGTTGACAGGCAGTTACAGACCAGCGTTGAAGAAGCACCGCTTCGGGCGTTCTTTTTACAATCTTTGGTGCTGGGCAAAAATGGTGCGCGTTGGAAGCTGAATTTGGATGCGCTGGCTGACGATATTGACCAGATCATAGGGTTTCCCGCCATAACCGGCAGTTTTGAGGGGCCAACACTATTTGTGTATGGGGGTGCGTCGGATTATGTCACGTCGGAGCATCACCAGCGCATTTTTGAACTGTTCCCCAATGCCGGGTTCAATGAAATCGATGGCGCTGGCCATTGGCTGCACGCAGAAAAACCCCGTGAATTCCAAGCAGCAGTTGAGCAATTCCTTGAGGGATCAAATTGAATCCCGCCCAAGGGCAGGATACGACAAAAGCCAAGCAAGCTTGGCCGATTGGCACTTGTTTCAACAGTTGCGCGACCCTGAAAGGGTGTTTCGCGCATCGGGGCTCAATGCCCCGTCAGCGGAAAACCTATAGGCGTTCGATCGCCAGTGCGATGCCCTGACCGCCGCCAATACACATGGTGATCAGGGCGCGTTTGCCTTGGATGCGTTCCAGTTCATAAAGCGCTTTCAGGGTGATGATTGCGCCGGTTGCACCCACCGGATGGCCAAGGGCAATGGCTCCGCCATTCGGGTTCACCTTGGCCGGATCAAACCCGAGTTGTTTGTTAACCGCGCAGGCTTGTGCGGCAAAGGCTTCGTTGCTCTCGATCAGGTCAAAATCTGTCACCGACAGACCGGTCTTTGCCAACAGGTTTTGCACGGCCGGAACCGGACCTATGCCCATAACCTCGGGGCGGACCCCCGCGTGGGCATAACCCAATATCCGGGCTTTGGGTTTTAAGCCAGCCTTTTCAGCCGCATCCGCAGTGGCCAGCACCAGCGCGGCTGCTCCGTCATTGATGCCCGATGCATTGCCCGCCGTAACCGTGCCGTCTTTTTGAAAGGCTGGTCGCAAACCGGATAATGCTTCGGCGGATGTGGATTTCGGATGTTCATCAACCATAAACGAAACCGTTTCGCGACGTTGTTTAACCTCAATTGCGGTGATCTGGCTGTCAAAATATCCGGCTTTGATGGCGGCTGCGGCGCGCTGTTGGCTTTCCAGTGCAAAGCCATCCTGGGCCTCGCGCGAAATGTCGTATTCTGCTGCCACGTTTTCAGCCGTAATCCCCATATGGCCGGTGCCAAACGGGCAATGCAGGGTAGCCAGCATCATGTCTGTCATCTGAATATCCCCCATTTTCTGGCCCCAGCGGGCTTGTGGCATAATGAAAGGCGAGCGGCTCATGGCTTCGGCTCCACCTGCCAGTGCAAATTCGGCATCCCCCAGCATCAATGCCTGCGCCGCCGAAATAATCGCCTGCGCGCCGGATCCGCATAACCGGTTAACATTCATGGCTGGCACGGTTTCGGGGATACCCGATTGAATGGCTGCAACCCGCGACAGATACATATCGCGGGGTTCGGTATTGATCACATGGCCAAACACAACCGTGCCGATCTGGGCAGGGTCAACCCCAGCGCGTTGCATGGCCACACGGCTGACATGGGTGGCGGTTTCGCAAGGCGGAATGCCAGCCAGCGCGCCGCCAAAAGTGCCAATGGCGGTGCGCGCACCGTCCAGAATTACGATCTCTTTTGTCATCACAGCTTCCTTTTTCTAGAATATGAGGGCCAGCACAATGACAGCCAAGCCAAAAACAGCCCATGCGCGCCACAAAATACTAACCGCTTCGCGAATATCATCCGCGTTCAAAACCCGCCTGCCATAGTGGTTAACATATAAATCATCGCTGAGCTTTCCGTCATATGACCTTGGCCCCGCCAGCGAAATACCCATCGCCC
>QIGK01000086.1 GCA_003228875.1 Rhodobacterales bacterium | reverse complement strand
ATTACTCAGCCATGATCCACGGATTTTGTTCCATGACGGCTTTGTCGCCAGATGCCTTGCAAGCCCTTGAAGATGCAGCCAGTTATGTCGGCGCCGTTTTGCGTCGTTAGGAAGCAGATATAAGTAATTCACGACGCGTGACTTTTTAGTAGCGGAACAGGCACTGGAAAACCCTCCCTTATTCAATACCGCAAATCTGTTCCATAGGTGCTGACGTCAGACATTCACACAATCGACTCCGGAGTTCCAAATTATGAGTTATGTAATTCGAGAAAAATGTTCAGGTGGAATTGGAATCGATTTAGTTATCAGCAGGTTTAGTCTCGCAATCAAGGGAGTTAATGCATTGGAATACATAAAAAATATTAATCATCTGATCCGATTATTTGGCGACTAATTTAATTAAACAGGCTAGGGCTAAACACCTATATTACCCGTTTAAATCGGCCATCAGTGCTGATCGCCGAGGCCATGCCCAACCAAAGGGCGGGAGCACCCCTTGTCATGCAGGAACCCTCCCGCAATCCAACGGCGCTTTTGCTCGCGCAAAAAACCGCTTCCTTTTAGGCATGGCCTCGGTTTTGTCTCGGGGGTTTATTTGATGAAATGCTCGGGTGAATTATTCGCTGATCGAAAGCGCCACAAAACGCCCTGAACCCTGACTACGCACCAATAACAATACCGAACGGCGTCCTGCTTCACGGGCAGAATCAATTCGCGCCAGAACATCAGCCGGTGTTTGAACTGCAGCTTGCGCGACTTCAACAATCACATCGCCGGGGCGCAGGCCTTTTACGGCAACATCAGAACCTTCTTCAACTTGCAAA
The DNA here is from genome assembly GCA_003228875.1 of Rhodobacterales bacterium. Lineage (GTDB taxonomy): Bacteria > Pseudomonadota > Alphaproteobacteria > Rhodobacterales > Rhodobacteraceae > UBA3077. The sequence continues at coordinate 5,588 of QIGK01000086.1, read as the reverse complement.
ATAACCACACCGTTGCTTTCGTCACCAATCATAAACCGGTCACGCATTTCTTCGTTCAGTTCAGCCAATAACATGCCATGGGTTTCAAGTTGTTCAGCAGCCGGGCCTTCCGGCGCATCTGAACCAGTGGATGCCGAGGCTTGCAAAGCGTCTTCCAACCGGCCAAGCGTCACCAGCAAAGTCTGGGTATTGCCATCGCGAAACACGACAACCCGAACGCTGCCCCCAACCGGCGCCAGCGCAACCACAGAGATTAATTCACGTGTGTTCAACACATCTTCGCCGTCAAAGGTCAAAATAACATCATTGGTCAAAATACCGGCGTCTTTGGCAGGGCCTTCGGGCACGTCTATTACATAAACGCCGTTGGTATTCTCTAAGCCAAATTCATCAGCTAAATCTTCGGTCAGGTCCCGAATGCTCACCCCCAGCCAGCCACGGCGGGTTTCGCCAAATTCACGCAATTGCAGGATTACGTTTTCCACCACCGCTGAGGCCATGGAAAACCCGATGCCGATTGAACCGCCACTTGGGGAAAGGATTGCGGTATTCACGCCGATCACCTCACCTTTCAGGTTAAACAACGGGCCGCCGGAATTCCCTCTGTTGATCGCCGCATCAGTCTGGATAAAATCATCGTAAACGCCAGACAATGTGCGACCGCGTGCCGAAACGATGCCGGCAGAAACCGAAAACCCCTGCCCCAGCGGGTTGCCAATAGCCAACACCCAATCCCCGACCCGCATAATATCGGAATCGCCAAAATTGACAAAAGGCAGCGGTTCATCTGCCTCGACCTTTAGCAAGGCCAGGTCGGTGCGCTCATCGCGACCAACAATCACCGCATCCAGAAATCCGCCATCAAAAAGCTCAATAACAATTTCATCTGCGTCAACAATCACATGGTTGTTGGTAACCACATAGCCATCCGCAGAAATAATAAAACCGGAGCCAAGCGCAGACCCGCGGCGTTCCGGCGGCCGATCACCGTCACGATCCTGAAAATTACGGAAAAGATCATCAAATGGCGTGTTGCCCTGATTATCCTCGCGGGCATTAATGGTGGTTGACGTGGTGATATTAACCACCGCCGGACTAACAGATTCTGCCAGATCAGCAAAGCTTTCGGGCATGATCTGCGCTTGTGCGGCGTTCGCTGCGAAAATGCTAGTCAGCATAAACACAAGCACCGCCAACATACGGCTTGCTTGCTTTACTGGGTTTTCCAAATTCTTTGCCTGTGTCAAAACCTGACCTCCAAAATGTGTCGATACCTGTTCAGCAATGTGTTGCTATCGTGTCAAATTGCAACCTCGTGACCAATAACATTGGTCAATATGCCGTTACCTTCGGCGTATTATCGCCGCGCCCACCAGATAAGTGCAACCCCAATGGCGACAATTACCAACGCAATCGCGCTTAATTTTTCAGATCGAAGGGTGACAAGCATCAATAATGCCTGCTTTAAACGATTTGGGGCCAGTGCAAGCACCAGCCCCTCAATCACGGCCACGAACCCGAGGCCGAAAATTATGTCATCAATCACTCAGCCGCAGGCCGCCCGTTAGGCGAGCCAAAGTAATTGAAAAACTCACCATTGGGGCTAAGCACCATCGATGAATTATTGCCCTGAAGCGCTTTTTCATATGCAGCCAAGGAGCGGTAGAATTCAAAGAATTCTGCATCACGACCATAGGCTTCTGCGAAAATCGAGTTTCGTTCAGCATCTGCTTCGCCTCGGATGATGTTTGAATCCCGCTCGGCAATTGATACGGTTTCAATCGCTGTCCGGTCTGCACGCGCACGCACCCTTTGCGCCGCTTCTGAACCACGCGCACGTTCGTCGCGGGCTTCGCGTTCACGTTCGGCGTTCATACGGTCAAAGGTTGCGGTCAGGTTTGCGTCGGGCAATTCGGCGCGCTTAATGCGAACATCGATGATCTGGATGCCCAGATTGGCAGATTTTGCAATCGCAACATCGCGAATTCGGGTCATCAGTTCAATCCGGTCATCAGACAGAACTGCACCGGAATCAACCAGACCCAGAACCTCAAACAATGACGCATTCAGGTTGTTGGCCAGCCGGTCATCCGCAGTTTGAACGCCGCCAGCGCCAACGGCCTGACGAAACCGGACCACGTCTGCAATCCGATAACGCGCAAACGCATCAACGCTCAAACGGCGTTTGTCATTAAAGTTCACCTCTACGGGGGCGATGTCCAGCGACAATATCCTGTCATCATATTTAACAACTTCTTGCACAAACGGAATGCGAAACGCCAAACCGGGATCTTCTTTGACAGCCCGAACCTGACCAAATTGCAGCACAAGTGCTTTTTCGCGTTCATCAACAATGAACATCGAATTCAACAACACAAAAATGCCAGCTGCGAAAATGCCGATAATTATAGGTAATTTTCTCATTGGTTTGCCCCCCCACGGATAAGCTCGTTTAGCGGCAAATAGGGCACGACACCCGAACCGCTTTGTCCGGCGCCTTCTTCAAGCAGAATAATATTTACACCGCCTAAAACCCGCTCCATTGTTTCGAAATATAGCCGCTTACGGGTGACGTCCGGTGCCAAAATATATTCATTATAAACCGCAACAAAACGGCTAGCTTCACCATCGGCAGAGTTAACAACCTGCGCACGGTAACCTTCGGCCTGTTGCAACAATTCTGCGGCCTTACCGCGGGCTTCAGCCAATGCCTGATTGGCATACGCATCCGCACGTTTCTCAAACGTATCGCGTTCTTGTTCAGCAGCCTGCACGTCTCGCACCGCTTCGATCACTTCAGCGGGCGGATCGGCTTTTTCAAAGTTAAGCCGCACAATGTTAACGCCACTGTCATAACTGTCGAGCGTCGATTGGATCAGCAAAGTCACTTCTTGGGAAATCGGACCACGACCTTCATTCAGAATGGGCGCAAAATCGGTGCGGCCGATAACCTCGCGCATCGCCGATTCAGAAACCGCACGAATGGTTTCTTGCGGATCTGCCAGATTAAACAGGAATTGGGACGGGTCGGTAATGTTCCAAACAACTTGAAAATCAATATCGACGATGTTTTCATCGCCCGTCAGCATCAAACCTAACGAAGAGCGGCCAAGGCCACCCACACCGATGTTTTCGATCCGCTCACCAGTAACCTGAACGATTTCCGCACGAACCAAAGGCCAAGGTGCAAAATTCAAACCGGATTCACCGGTTTTGTAATATTCGCCTAGAAACAGCTCAACGGATTTTTCCTCGGGCTTAACCGTATAGAACGAATTAAACGCCCAAAGGCCAACCAAACCCAGCGCGATCAACGCCGCGCCGCCTTTGCCGATGCCACCAGCGCCAGCACCGTCGCCACCGCCAGAACCGCCGCCGCCGATTAGGGCTTTAAGCTTTTCTTGGCCTTTTTGGATCAGTTCATCAATATCGGGAACCTGTTGCTGGCCGCGAGGAGGAGGTGGGCGTTGGCCGCGACGATCATCGTCGTCACCGCCATTATTTCCGCCACCGCCCCAAGGGCCGCCGGAATTGTTGTTGCTTGGCATGGGCAAGTCCTTTTTATGTTTTATCTATCAAGGGTGGAAGTGTTCATTATTAAGCGAAATGTCAAGCATTACCGCACCGGTTCTTTCATTGTCACCAATTCCTCAGCAACGGTTGGATGCACCGCAACAGTGCGATCAAAATCTTCTTTTGTTGCGCCCATCTTTATCGCAACCGCCGCAAGCTGGATCATTTCTCCGGCGGCAGGGCCAACAATGTGACAGCCCAGAACCTTGCGAAACGCTTTATCGACAATAAGTTTCATCAACATCCGCTCGTCGCTGCCCGCAAGAATATTGGCCATCGGGCGAAAGGTTGCGCAATAAACGTCGATGTCGGTTTGATCGCGGGCGTCTTCCTCTGACAGTCCAACCGTGCCGATTTCCGGCTGGGTGAACACGGCTGTTGCCACCAGTTCATGATCCGGCGATGTTGGATTATTGTTAAAAACCGTTTCAACAAATGCCATGCCTTCGCGAATGGCCACCGGCGTCAGGGCCAGACGGTCGGTCACATCCCCCACTGCATAAATGCTGTCACACGTGGTTTTTGAATATTGATCAACCATAATCTCGCCATTGCGGCCCAGTTCAACACCGGCATTTTCAAGGCCAAGATTGGCAGTGTTGGGCACCCTGCCCGTGGCATACATTACCATATCGACATCGCTAACCGAACCGTTGGAGCAACGAACCCGCAACCCATCTTCGGTTTTTTCCACTGACGTAACATTGGTGCCAACATGCAAATCGACACCTTTGTTTTTCATTTCCTCTGCAACATGGCCGCGCACTTCATCGTCAAAACCCCGCAAAACCTGCGCGCCGCGATAGAATTGTTTAACATCGGAACCCAGACCGTTGAAAATGCCCGCAAATTCACAAGCAATATAGCCGCCGCCAACAATCAACACCCGTTTGGGCTGGGATTTCAGCAGGAACATATCAGCCGAGGTTTTTACAAGTTCCGCACCTTTAAATTCCGGCACAAACGGTTGGCCGCCTGTGGCCACCAAAATGGTTTTGGCGGTTAGGGTTTCACCAGTAGCCAAAGCAACCGTATGGCCATCAACAATGGTGGCACGGGTGTCAAAGACCTTAACCTTACTGCCCGAAAGGCCGCTGCGATAAAGCCCCTCTAGGCGGTCCAGCTCTGCATCTTGTTTGGCGATCAGCGTTGCCCAGTCAAAAGATCGCTCGCCAATTGTCCAGCCGAACCCTTCAGCGGCGGTCATTATTTCAGAATAACTGGACGCATATACCATCAGCTTTTTAGGCACGCAGCCACGAATAACACAGGTGCCACCCATGCGGTATTCCTCAGCCAAGGCAACTTTGGCCCCGCCCTGAGAAGCAACACGGCCAGCACGCACCCCGCCAGAACCGCCGCCAATGACAAATAAATCAAAATCAAAATTCATACTTATGCTCCTGGCACAAAAAGACTGTTTTCAGATGGCATATGCACAGTTGATTTGCCCATATCTCCCTGATCCCGATCATACATATGGACCGTGCCATCGCCGTATCCAACCAGAACCGTGTCGGCCATTACCGTAAACAATCCGGTTTCGACCACACCGGGAATTAGGTTAAGCGCTTCGGCCAGATCATGGGGCGCGCCGATACGATTTAGGTGTAGGTCCAGAATAAAATGCCCCTCGTCGGTGATATATGCTTCGCCATCCTCCTCCCGAAGGGTAATATCACGTGCAGTAACATCCGCTGCCGCGATCAATTCGGAAATCATTTGCTGAGTGGTTTTCCAGCCAAACCGCACGACTTCTACTGGCAAGGGAAAGGCACCCAGTGTATCCACCTGTTTGCTGGCATCCGAAATCACCACCATCTGGTCCGAGGCACGGGCTACGATTTTTTCCTGTAGCAATGCACCGCCACCGCCCTTGATCAGGTTTAGGTTGGTATCAAATTCATCAGCACCATCAACGGTGACATCCAGCCAGCCATCCGCGTCCAGCGTGCTAAGCGGGATATTCAGGCTTTCGGCCAGATCACGGGTCCGGCTGGAGGTCGGAACCCCGA
>QIGK01000087.1 GCA_003228875.1 Rhodobacterales bacterium | reverse complement strand
ATGACATTGAATTCACCAAAGGCCGCACCTTTGGTGGCTTGCGGTTCCGCATTCAGGGACAAGGCGATTTTGAAAATTTCTACATACGCGGACATCAATCGGGCAACCCTGATGCTAACCAGTATATGCGGCAAGACAATGGTGTCCCTTCTTGGCAACTGCTTTACGGCCCGTCCTATTCGGCACCAACCACATATCTTGAAGGCTGGAACCGTGTGAAACTGGTAATTGCCGAAGATCTGATGGATGTATTTATCAATGATATGGAAACCCCAGCCTTTACCACCGTTCCGCAACGTGATGAAAAAACCGGCGGCATGGCGCTTTGGGGGCTGACCATTGGCGGTGAGGTCTGGGTTGCCAATGTCGATATCAAACCGATGGACAGTGTCGAGATCATTGGCGAAATGGTGCCCGAAGTTGTAGCAAGCGCGGCCACTGTGATGAACTGGGAAGTTTCAAATACGGTTTCGCGTGATAGCGTAGACGGCGACACGTCGGGTCTTGAATTTACCAGCGCGGACGCGGCATCCACCGGTATGTTGAATCTGGGCAAGATTCAGGGAATCTCAGAAGGACAAGACACTGCTTATGCGCGCGTGATTATCCAGTCTGACAGCGCCCAAACCAAGCTGTTTGAACTGGGGTTCAGCGACGTCGCCACCGTGTTTCTGAACGGTCAGCCGCTGTTTACCGGTGATGATACGCCATTTACCCGCGATTATCGCTTTCTGGGCACCGTTGGTTGGTGGGATAGCGTCTATCTGAACCTTGTTGAAGGCGAAAACGAGCTGTTGATTGCAGTAAGTGAAAGCGTTTCTGACAAAACCGGCTGGGCTGTTCAGGGCCGCTTTATGGATATGGACGGGGTTTCGTTTAAATAATTATTCGGGGCGCAGAGGTTTCTGCGCTCCGATCACGTTTAAGAATTTATACTGCTGCCAATATCTAAGCCTTGCTGGCCCGCATCATCGGGCAGCGGGGCTTTTTTATGGTTATCGGTTCGATTGGGTTTTTGCTTATGGGCTTGTGGCTCGTTGCGACCTATTTTAATAAATAGGATCAAAATCAATACATAAGCCCTAAAAATGGAGACTGAAATGCAGGTGTGGATTGTCGCAATTTTGATTCTATATTTTGTTCAGGTGGTGATTGCCCCGACGATGCGCTATACAGCGGGGGGTCGAAAAACGGTCTGGATTGCGATGGGTAATCGGGATAACCCGCCAGAAATGTCACCCTTGGCAGCACGGTTTGACCGCGCTGGAGTAAACCTGCAAGAGGCATTGTTTCTTTTTCTACCACTGGCTTTGCTGGCTGAGATGCAGGGTGCCGCTGCTTTGGCCCTACAGGGCGCAATGGTGTTTGTGATCGCTCGGGTGATTTATGTGCCAGCTTATATCGCTGGAATTCCGGGGCTGCGATCTGCGGTTTGGATGGTTGGTCATGTAGGAATAATAATGATCGGCTTCGCAATATTTCGCGTTGGCTAAACTGCGGTTGACTCCAGCTTTCAAAGGCCTATAACCCCGCCATCCGGCGCTGCAAAGTTCCGGCAATTGGTGTTTGTGGACCCCGTAAGGGGAAACCTGTCACTCGGCTAATAAGGGTCGGGTAAGGAAAGCATCTTTTAATCCCCGTTTACGGGGCTTTGAAAGGAACCAGCGCGTGAAAGGAACCAGCGCGTGACCAAACGTACCGCTGCCAAGTATAAAATTGATCGCCGTATGGGCGAAAATATCTGGGGTCGCCCCAAATCACCCGTAAATCGTCGTGAATATGGCCCCGGCCAGCACGGCCAGGGGCGCAAGCAAAAACTGTCGGATTTCGGCACACAATTGCGCGCCAAGCAAAAGCTTAAAGGCTATTACGGCGACCTGACCGAAAAACAATTCCGTCGTATTTATGCAGACGCAGAGCGTATCAAAGGCGACACGGGTGCAAACCTTGTTGGCCTGCTGGAACGCCGTTTGGATGCGGTTGTTTACCGTGCCAAATTTGTGCCAACCATTTTTGCGGCGCGCCAGTTTGTTAACCACGGCCATGTGACCGTAAATGGCAAAAAAGTGAACATTGCGTCTTATCGCGTGTCTGAGGGTGACGTGATTGAAGTGCGTGAAAAATCCCGCCAAATGGGCCTGATCATCGAGGCGATTGCCTCGGCTGAACGGGATATTCCGGAATATATGAATGTGGATCAATCCAAGCTGACTTGCGAATTTATCCGCACACCAAGCTTGGGGGATGTGCCGTATCCGGTTTTGATGGAACCAAATCTGGTGGTGGAATTCTACGCCAAGAACTGATTTATCGGTTCAAAGAAATTTGAGAAAGGCCGCGTTTTGGGACGTGGCCTTTTTTGTGGCTGCCTTAACCCAATGTTGTGGCAATTACCCGCCGCATGCCCCTTGAGTATTCTTCGGTTGATTTTGCGATTAAAAGCAAGCCTTTAGAGGCAAGATTCAGAGCAAATGCTTTGTCTTCAGCAGATGAAGGATCTTTTGCCAAGCCAGATTTTAAGATGAATTCAGAGACCATGGTCGCAAAGCCATCGCCTTGATAAGAAGATGAGCGGTGTGCAGATGCCATGGCCAAGTCAATTATTTCTGCGCCGTGACCCGCGCCTGACCAAATAGAAACATGGTTGCCGGTCGAGATATCGTAGGCTTGCAACAGTGTTTTTAATGGCGTTTTCGTCTTTGGTGTCAAAACTTCGGTCACTTGGCGATACAGTTCCGCCGTAATTGTCTCTACCGTCCAGTCAAACACCGCTTCTTTTGAACCAAAACGGTTATAAATAGACTGGCGCGACAGGTCGGCCGCCTGCGCAATATCTTCCATCGACGTCTTTTTGAACCCGTATCGGGCAAAGACAGCCAGTATATTTTGTGCAGCGATGTTGCCTTGCATATTACTTTCTTGACATTTTGGATCGAAATTGTAAATAACGTATCAATTCAATTTACTATCTCGACTTCATTTATTGGAATATAACCCATGCCAGCAACACTTCACAACTCCGGTTTTAAAAATTGGACCCCAGACATGCTTCCCGACCTTAGCGGGAAAATATATGTGATCACCGGTGCCAATTCCGGCATTGGTTTTGAAGCGGCAAAATATTTGGGGGCCGCGGGCGCAGATATTGTTATGGTCTGTCGTTCACCAACAAAAGCAGAAGCCGCCCAAAAATCGCTTGCAGGCCAGATTAAGGGAAAAGTCGATCTGGTTCAGATGGATCTGAGCGATCTAAGTTCGGTGCGCAAAGCCGCCGCAGAAATACGCGAAGGCTATGCCAAAATTGACAGCCTTATCAACAATGCCGGTATCATGCAGCCGCCACAATCCAAAACAGTTGATGAATTTGATTTGCAAATGGCGTCCAACCACCTTGGGCATTTTCTTTTGGCTGGGTTATTGCTTGACAGGGTCGAAGCCGCAGAGGGGCGGATTGTTGTGGTGTCAAGCATTGCCCATAAATTTGGCAAGCTTAATATGAGTGATTTTATGTCCGACATAAATCACAGCCCGACCAGAGCTTATAGTCACAGTAAATTAGCAAATCTGATGTTCGCATTTGAATTGGACCGGAGGTTGGCGGCAAACGGCAGCACGGCTATTTGCATTGCCTGCCACCCCGGATTTGCCAGCACCCAATTGGGAAGCACCGGACCAAAAGGCCTGTTGAAAATGCTTTATAAATTGACGGGCCCATTGATGGCCCAGCCATCTGCAAATGGCGCAATTCCAACTGTATTGGCGGCAGCAGGCGTTGAAGCCAAGCGCGGCGGCTATTACGGGCCAAAAAGACTGTCGGAATCGCGTGGCCGGGTGAGTGACGCGATCGTTGCGGATCATGCACTGGATCAAGCCAAGCAAGCCGAGCTTTGGGAAAAAAGTGAAGAACTTGTTGATTTTGTGTGGGATATTCCGGCGTTGAAAAGCACTTAGCACAAGCCTGAGCGGACCAAATCCGGTGGTGGAATTCCATGCGAAAAACTAAGATTTTCCGACTGATCCTGTTAAAAACTGTGCCCATGGGCGCAGTTTTTTCATAATATAACCAAATAGTTTTTTAGCATTATCAACTGACAGTATATGTCAGTTGATATACCGTATTCCCACCTCTCTATCAAAACTTAGGAGATGAGATATGACCAAACACACAATTGAAACAGTAACGTTCAAGTTAAACAAAGGCGTTTCACGCGAAGCGTTTATTGAAGCAGCCCAAGCCATAAATGACTTTGTCAGCAAGCGGGATGGCTTTGTATCACGACGCCTTTCTTGCAGTGATGACGGGTTATGGATCGAGCACATAGAATGGACAACGCTGGCGGCGGCCAAGTCTGCTGCTGCTGAGATCGGTAATGAACCAACACTTGCAGCTTGTATGAAAGCCATAGACGGTCCAAGCGTAACCATGCACCACACAGCGCTTGAAATATCTATGAACTAGGGAGCCCCATGCGACGCAGCGACCGTCTTTCGGAAGTAATCGAGATCGTGCAAGACGGTCGCCTGCACCGCGCACGCGATATTGCTGAGCAATTGGAGGTATCAATACGCACAATTTACCGCGATTTTGACACGCTTGTTGCCTCTGGCATTCCCATAGACGGCGAACGCGGCGTTGGGTATATGCTGCGCGAACCGGTGTTTTTGCCGCCGATGAACCTGTCAATAACAGAGCTGGAAGCGCTTCATCTGGGCATGGCGATTGTTGCACAGGTCGCAGACCCTGAATTGCAAGGGGCGGCGGCGTCCCTGACCCAAAAGATTGACAAGGTAGCAACGGCCAGAGGCACCGTGCCAAAGCGTTGGGGGTTTGGTGTTTACCCTTTTGCACAGGCCAAAATCGGTTTTAGGCACATGCCAATGATCCGTAATGCGATCCGCTGCCAAAAGAAATTGAAAATTGACTATTTGTCTCTGGATAAGCAGACGTCATCACGCACCGTCTGGCCTTTGCAAACCGAATATTGGGGGCGGGTTTGGACATTGTCTTCGTGGTGCGAAAAACGGGATGATTTCAGGGTTTTTAGAATTGACTGCATAACAACTTGTGAACTGGCGGGAGGTTATTTCAAAAATGAACCGGGGCGAAGGCTGGAAGATTACCTTGAAAAGGTAAACGCAGAAATGAAAGCAAATGACGAAAAGAAATAATACCCGTTTGCGTGCATCGTCTGTCGCAGCTTTGTCAAAAAACTGCGACAGGTGCCAATAATCAGATATCGGATGCCGAGGTGATAACCTTGGAAAGCAACCCGTATTTGATCGCCTCGTCGGTATTCAGCCAGAAATCACGCCGGGTGTCTTTGGCGATTTGCTCCGCAGTTTGGCCGGTGGCTTCTGCAAAAATACGTTCAAACCGTTCCTTCATGATCTCAAGCTGTTGGGCTTGAATTTCAATATCCGAAGCTTTGCCGCCAATGCCGCCCGAAGGTTGATGCAGTAAAAACCGCGTATTGGGCAAGCAAAACCGGTTTTTCTTTTTGGCGCCAATAAAGATCAACGCACCGGCACTGGCCACCCAGCCAGACCCAATCACGCGGACCACTGGTTTGATAAATTTAATCAGGTCATGCACCATATCGCCAGATTCAACATGGCCGCCCGGCGATGAAATAAACATGGTGATTGGGTCATCGTTGACTGCGGCCAATGCCAGCAAACGCTCCGAGGTTGATTTGGCCAGCTTGTCGTTGATCTCGCCAACCACGGTCACATAACGGTTTTCAAAGGTAATGCGTTCAAGCGAGAACGCCTTGTCTTTATCGTCTTTATCGTCGCTCATGTTTTTCGCCTTAGTCCAGTGTTTGCATAGCTATCGCATTTTCCCCAATGAAGTGTAAACCGCCTAATTAAAGCGGCAGGGGGCGTTGTTCCAAAATGGTTTCCATAGCGAAGTAAGACGTGACCGAGTCCAGATCAACCCTTGAGATCAATCTTTGATAAACGCGGTCATAAGAAGCCATATCATGGGTCACGACCTTAAGCATATAGTCGTAATCGCCACCGATGCGAAAGAAATCAATCACTTCGGGAATAGTGGTGACATGGGTGCGAAATGTTTTTAGCCAGTCCGATGAATGGTGGCGGGTGCGCAGCATCACAAACACCACTAAGCCAAGGCCCAGCTTTTGACGGTCAAGCAGGGTTGTCTGGCCCTGAACCACGCCATTGGCGCGCAGGTTTTGCAACCGCCGCCAGCAGGCATTTTGAGACAACCCGACAATCTCGGCCAGCTCGCGCTGGGATTTTGACGAATCCTTTTGCAAGGCGGCAAGGATGTGACGGTCTATTTGATCTAGTTTATGTGGCTTCATTCGATCATTTGACATTAAAATACTTTAAAAAGCAACATAAAAGAGAGTGATTACGGGTCTATTTGCGGTCAATCTTCTGGAAACACAAGGAAACCCACAAAATGACTCTGCAAAAATTTCGCGACAGCCTCCAAAGCAATGCCCCGATTGACAGCCTGCGTGACGGGTTAATTGGTGAGGGCACCATGATCCCCTCGCCAACCGGCACTGTGCCGCTGGTCTATGCGGATTACGTTGCTTCAGGGCGTGCCTTGCAACAGGTCGAGAATTTTGTGCAAGTACATGTGCTGCCATTTTACGCAAACACCCATACAGAAGATTCCTTTTGCGGGCGTTACACTGGCCAATTGCGCGAAGCGGCGCGGGCAGAGATTGCCAAACTGACTGGTGCGGGTGAGGGCAATTCGGTGGTTTTCACGGGGTCGGGCGCAACATCGGGGCTGAACCGGCTGGTGGCCTTGTTGAATGTAAACAAGGCGGAAAACCCGGTGGTTTTTATTGGCCCTTATGAGCATCACTCAAACATTCTGCCGTGGCGCGAAAGCAAAGCCAAAGTTGTCGAAATTCCCGAAACAAGCTGCGGCGGGCCGGATTTGCAGGCTTTGGCAGCGGCTTTGACGGAACACGCGGACGCAGATTTTAAAATCGGCAGTTTCTCAGCGGCATCCAATGTAACCGGTGTGATAACCGACACGGATACGGTCACACGTTTGTTAAAAAGCCACGGCGCGCTGGCGGTATGGGATTATGCGGGCGGCGGGCCGTATCTTAGCATAGATATGGCAACCGGCACCGATGCTCAAAAAGATGCGATTGTTTTGTCGCCTCACAAATTCCCCGGTGGCCCGAGCGCGTCGGGGGTGATGATCGTGCGCGATAACGCCGTTCAACGCAGCACCCCGACATGGCCCGGCGGCGGCACAGTGGCCTTTGTTTCGCCGTGGGAACATGAATATCTGCCCGATATTATTTCGCGCGAAGAGGCCGGAACCCCCAATATCATCGGCGACATCCGCGCGGCGCTGGCGTTTATTGTCAAAGATGTTATCGGCCAACAATTGATTGAAACGCGCGAGGCGGAACTGAATGCAATGGCAATAAAAGGCTGGGCAGATAACCCGTTTATGACCCTGCTTGGCACTGAAATGGAACACCGCCTGCCAATATTTTCGTTTTTGGTGCATGACGCGGCGGGCCATAGCATTCATTACGCCGAAGTAACGCAAAAGCTGAGCGATTATTACGGTATCCAGTCCCGAGGCGGTTGCGCCTGCGCCGGGCCATACGGCCATCGGTTGCTGGAGGTGGATAAACCCCACTCAGAATCCCTGCACCGGCAATTAAGTGCAGGCAAACTGGAGGTGAAACCGGGCTGGATCCGGCTGAATTTCAGCTATTTGATGAATGACAATACCGCGCAATATATTATCAACAGCGTCGATGAACTGACTAGGGATTTGGCCAGCCAGCACCGTCTGGCGGGGTGAAAGGCAACCAGTTAACACAACCCATTGATGTGAAATGTCAGGGGTGCTTGACTTTTCTGTCAGGGCATTAACCCTCGCGCGTCGCGCCATGATCCTTGACACGCTCAAAAACAACCGCTCCAAACGCTATGGATACGCTGCAACCCACCTTGCAGAATGCCGTGCATCAGATGACCAGATCGGCGACTGCCCAAACCTTGTGTACAGGCTCTTGTCGGGTCTGCCCGGTTGGGGTCACTCGTCCCCGGCCCTCCATTCCTTCCAGCGCAAAAAAGCGTTGGCGCCAACGGTGGCAATCTGGTTCAGCCGTGAAGTGCCGGGTGATGTTCGAGCTTTCGCCGCAGGCCAGTTCCGCCGCACCGATACCGGTCATCGTGCCACGCGCAATACCCAGCCCGTTCTGCACGCAGCCCGAGAATACGCCATCTTCAAGCTCGTGCATCACTGAAACACCGTTCATGGACAGGCACAGATGCCCTGCCCAGCGGTATTGCATCTTCATGCCCGCAAGTTGCGGAAAACGGCTGTCGAATTTTATCTGATGCACTTTGGC
>QIGK01000003.1 GCA_003228875.1 Rhodobacterales bacterium | reverse complement strand
GGTTCGGCAGTTGCCGTTGCAGTGCGAAGCGGGTCAGCGCCCGGTTTGATCTCCAGTCCGTTTGGACGGATGAGTTCTTGCCAATTCTTGTGGATCATATTTTGGCCTCCATACTAGTTCGCAACCGATCCGGATGGCAGCGAACGCCCGAGGGGTATTAAGCGCGCAACGTAATTGATGCGCGCCAGAATGTAATGATTAAACGCGACGACGCTTTGGGGGGCGACAACCGTTATGGGGCATTGGCGTAACATCACGAATGGACGTTACAATCAAGCCAGCAGCAGCCAGTGCCCGCAGTGCGCTTTCGCGCCCCGAACCCGGTCCTTGAACCTGAACCTCAAGGGTTTTCATGCCGTGTTCCTGGGCTTTGCTCGCCACATCCTCAGCCGCCATTTGCGCTGCATAAGGGGTCGATTTGCGTGAGCCTTTGAAACCCATTGTGCCAGCGCTGGACCATGCAATCGCATTGCCCTGTGCGTCTGAAATCAGGATTTTTGTGTTGTTAAAGCTGGAATTGATGTGCGCAATGCCCGAAGAAATATTCTTTTTGACTTTGCGTTTAACGCGGGTTTTTTCACGTGCCATTAAATCAGCCCCCTATTTCTTTTTGCCGGCAATGGCTTTCGCCTTGCCTTTACGGGTGCGCGCATTGGTATGCGTGCGTTGGCCGCGAACCGGAAGTTTGCGACGATGGCGGATGCCACGATAGCAACCCAGATCCATCAAGCGTTTGACGTTCATCTGAGTGTCGCGGCGCAAATCGCCTTCGACCATCAGGTTTGCATCAATAAATTCACGGATTTTCAACACATCAGCGTCAGAAAGTTCATTCACACGACGGGTGACGTCGATGCCAGTGCCTTCGCAGATTTTGATAGCAGATTCACGGCCAATACCATGAATATAAGTCAGGGCGATTTGCACCTGCTTATGTGTGGGTATGTTAACCCCAGCAATACGTGCCAAATTGGCTCTCCATTTTTGTTTGCGGTTCCGTAGTGCCGGAACCTTTTTTCACAACAAAAACACGATGTTAGCAACATCGTGCCCAATAATTAATTGGCCGAGTTTGCATAAGCCCAGTTGATTCGGCTGAATGCGACTCTCGATCAAGAAAGCGCGAATTATAGGGACAGTTTTGGCCGCGTCAATATCAAATTTTAGGGATTTTTCAATTGCCTAAATTGCTTAGGCATAGCGCTTATTTTCATCCCGACCATAGCCGATATAGGCAATGATTGCAAAGGCCAGCGCATAGCCGATCAACCAAAATACCGCGTTGCTTGGCACAGGTTGTTGACCGACAATTGCCCAGACAATCTCACCTGCGTTGCGTGTCGGTGTATAGGGGGAAATATTGGCGGCAAAGTCCGGCAATCTGTCGGGCGGGGTCCATAACCCGCCAAAATAGGCCAATGGTAAATACAGTAAATTGGCAATGCCCACCGCTGATTTACTGCTGGCCCAATAGCCAAGCGCAATCCCCATCAACACAAAAGGCACAGAAATCAGCAAGCACCAAAGCCCGAGTGATATAAAGCTGAGTGCATCAAGGGTTGGTTCTGACAGCAAGATTGCCGCCAAAATTACAAGCACCACAACCAAAAATGAAAATACCAGCGCGTTGACCAGTTGGGCCATCATGCGCGGGCCAAATGCCCCGGGCAAAGTGCGCAGGTACCGTTCCCAATAAGTTTCACGGTCCAGCGCTATGGACACGCCAAACTGAAAAAGCGCCACGCCAATGACGCCAAAAACCGCAAATGAGGCCATCGGGTAATCCGCCGCTGGTCCGGCACCACCTGACGCGAACATGGCATAAAGCATTGGTGGAAAGACCAGAACCGGAATCCAGAGGAATGCGAAATACCGATTTCATTTGCAGCAAACTAGCTGTCCAATACAGGTGCATGTCTATTCCCCCGATATTTCGGTTTGGGCATTTAAGGCTTCTTCCAATGTGCTGCTGCGTATTTCGAGATCAGAAAATTCTGCGCCGCTTTGCACAAGAATACGTACCAGCGCATCAGCATTGGATGTGTCAATCGTGATGGTACCGTCTTGATTTTTTGAATTCAAAATATACGGTAACTCGGGCAAATCTGCGCATTTCAAGGTTATGCGTTTCTGTCCAAGACTGTTTTTGATTTCATGCACAGTCCCCGAAAGCTGGTTTTTACCGTTATTGATCAGGCAAATCCGATCCGCCAGCGTTTCAATCTCGTCGATATGGTGGGTGGTGACAATCACCGTGCCGCCCTCAGCAACATAGCTTTTGGTATGATCCCAAAAATTCCGCCGCGATTTCGCGTCAAGTCCAACCGTGGGTTCATCCAGAAAAACCACTTTGCCTCGCCCCGCAAACGCAAGCGCCAGCGACAGACGCCGCCGTTCTCCGCCGGAAAACCCGCCAGTATAGCGATCAGCCAGATCAGACAATCCAAACCCGTCCAACAGCTCGGCCTCACTCAGTGGGTTTTGAAAATGACTGCGCACCAGCCGGATTATTTCACGCACCTTAAGAAATGGCGGAAAATCGGTATCTTGCGCCGCATAGCCAACCATTTCGCGGGCCTCACGCGATACAGGCATATGCCCAAAAACCTGAATTGTTCCGCTATCAGCTTTGCTTAGCCCCAGCATCAAATTAATGGCAGTGGATTTTCCGGCGCCGTTTGGCCCTAGCAGGCAAAATGCCTCGCCTTGTGGAATTTCGATGTCTAGCCCTGAAAGCGCTTGAACCTTACCAAAGCTTTTGGATAGGTTTTTAACCGAAATTGCGGTGGTCACTTAAATCTCCTGTGGTCAGGGTATTTATACGGCGCGCTATTTATAAGTTCAGGGCCATCTTGATTGCCCCCGCAACATCTTCGATTTCGCCCAAACCATCAACGCGCTTTAGCTTTTTCTTGGCATAATAATACCCGATCAAAGGCGAGGTATCTTTGTAATATGCCATCAAACGGGTGCGCAGCGATTCTTCGTTGTCATCAGCACGGCGTTTGAATTTATCTTTGCTGTCGCACTCATCGCAGGTGTTCTCAACCGCAGGCTTTTTGGTTGTGTCGTGGTAAACCGCGCCACAATTGCCGCAAGTATAGCGGCCGGTGATCCGCGCCACCAAAGCATCGTCATCAACGCTCATCTCTATGACTGAATCAAGCGACTGGCCTTTTGCTTCCAAAAGTTCAGCCAGCGCATCAGCTTGTTTCAAAGTGCGTGGGAAACCGTCAAATATAAATCCACCGGAATTATCATGGTCCAATTGTTCGGCAATCAGGCCAATAACAATTTCATCGGTAACCAGATCGCCACGATCCATCACTGCTGCGACTTGTTTACCCATTTCAGTGCCAGAAGTGCGCGCGGCACGCAGCATGTCTCCGGTTGATAATTGTGTCATTCCCTGCTCGACCACCAAACGCTGGGCTTGTGTTCCTTTACCAGCCCCAGGTGGTCCAAGCAGAATAATGTTCATCGACGCGCATTCCTTGCCTTAGAGCGGTTTTTACCCCGCATCTTGGATTTCTCGATCAGGCCCTCATATTGGTGTGCCAACATGTGCGACTGAACCTGATTGATTGTATCCATCGTTACCGAAACCACAATCAATATCGACGTGCCGCTAAAGGCAAAAGAAATCGCGCCGTTGGCTTGCAAGAATTCCGGCAGGATCACAACCGCCGCCAGATATAGCGAGCCAACCACAAGCAGGCGATTCATCACATAATCAAGATAGGCTGCGGTTTTGGCGCCCGGCCTGATCCCCGGCACAAAGCCACCTTGCTTTTTCAGATTATCAGCAACATCGTCAGTTTTGAACGCCACGTTGTGCGTATAGAAATAAGCAAAGAATATCACGAAGGCTGCCGAAGTAATCATATAAAGCGGCTGCCCGCGCCCCATATAGGCAGCAATGGTAGCCAGAAAACCGGTGCCGCCATCGCTGGCAAACGTAGTGATCGTAGTTGGCAATAACAAAATTGACGATGCAAAAATTGCCGGAATAACCCCCGACGGGTTCAGCTTCATCGGTAAATGGCTGCTTTCGCCGCCATACATCTTCATACCAACTTGGCGTTTTGGATATTGGATATGAACCTTGCGCAAGGCGCGCTCCACAAATACCACAAAGGCCACCACCGCCAGCACCATAACCGGTAAAAACAAAATGATAGGAGTTGACAGGGAACCGGAACGGCCAGCAGCAAAGAACTGCGCAATAGCACCCGGAAGACCCGCAATAATGCCAACAAAAATAATCAGCGAGATACCGTTGCCAATGCCGCGCGCGGTGATTTGCTCACCCAGCCACATCAGGAACATGGTGCCACCCACCAACGTAATCATGGCTGACGCGCGGAAAAACAATCCCGGATCAGAGGCAAGCCCCTGACTTTCAAGCCCTGCCGCAATGGCATAAGACTGCGCCAGCGCCAGAAAGAACGTGCCATAACGAGTATATTGGTTGATTTTCTTGCGGCCCTGCTCACCATCCTTTTTCAGGCGCTCCAGCGATGGAACCATAGATGTCAGCAGTTGAATGATGATCGAGGCAGAAATATAGGGCATAATCCCCAGCGTGAAAATCGCTAAACGGCTTAGCGCGCCACCGGTGAACATATCCAATATGCCGCCAATACCCCCAGATTGTTCGGCAAAGAACGAGGCAAGCGCCACCGGATCAATGCCCGGAACCGGAATATAGGTGCCAACGCGATAAACCATCAAAAGACCCAGCGCAAAGAAAATACGGGAACGAAGATCGCCGGATTTACCCAGCGCGCCCCAGCTCATATTGGCTGCCATTTGTTCTGCTGCAGATGCCATGTTTGGCCCCTTATAAGTGCTACGCCGCCAAAAGCCGGTTACTGGCTTTGGCGGCGCAAAATTAACCTGTGCTAAATGTAAGGCCTGCGCCCAACAGCCGCAAGGTTTGAAAACCGCTTATTGGCACTTTATGCCGGAAGGGTTACCTTGCCGCCTGCTTTTTCAACAGCCTCAACCGCGCCTTTTGAGGCACCGGTAACGGAAATGTCGATCTTCGAGGTGATTTCACCTTTGGCCAACAAACGCACACCGTCCAAAATACGGCGCACAAGGCCCGATTCCAGCATCACCTGTTCGGTGATCGGTTTTTTCGCATCAATCTTGCCCACATCAATGAATTTTTGCAGGATCGAGATGTTCACAACCGCATGTTTCTTGGGGTTACGCATGTTAAAGCCGCGTTTTGGCAGGCGTTGATACAAAGGCATCTGACCGCCTTCAAAACCTTTAATCGCCACACCCGAGCGGGATTTCTGGCCCTTGATACCACGGCCAGCCATTTTACCCTTGCCCGAACCCGGCCCACGCGCTTTGCGTTTTTTGGATTTGGTCGCCCCGGGGTTGTCGCTTAATTCGTGTAGTTTAAACATGACGCTATCCTTTTATCTGCCGGAGGACCCCCATCATAGCGTCAGCAAAGAGGGCACACGGCGTTTCAATGATTCTGTGGGTTCTTTGGGGAATCCACTTGGGGCGTATAGACCCACGCGGCGATGGGTGCAAGAGGTTTGCTAATATGCTAGGGCCGCGCCCGACCTGGTGGGCGTAAAGCGCCCTCCGGGGAGAGGTCGGGCGCGGCCCGGAACGGGGTTCCGGGCGGGTTAATTAATATCTAGTTAGCCAAAATAAACTTCGGACGGAAGAAATTCGGCTGCAATTTCATTAGCTTCAACTGGAGCGTTACTCTCAATTGCAGAATAAACTTCGTCGTCAAACCGGCGAGATATCCGTGCATACTCAATTATGTGAATCAGCTCCATTCGCATTGACCCATATCCGCCAAATTTGTCTTCAAGCTTGTAGAATTCTACTTTCTCCAGTTCTTTTGCCAGCCAACATTCGTCAATGTATTTTACAACCTCGGCTACAAAATCAGATTTCACAAAATATGCGTCGTGGAAGGGATCTTCGTCATAGCTTTCCCGCATGATGCCCTCATGAAATATTGGTGCAAGCCGTTTTTCGTACGCAAAAGCCAACGCAGGATCGACGTTTCCGTTACCAGCACTATAGCCGAGCAGAAGACCCTGCCGCTTCAATTCGTACATTGCTTGTATTGTCACCGCCATTCTCCTCGAACATGGATTAGTCTGTAGATAAGTGCAGAGCCCGCAAATTCAATATGTTACCCATATTTCATCGTAAAACCTTCCGAGTTTTACACCGTATCGTTCTCGAATTCTCGAAAGGCGTTCCTACCCCGCCCGCTGCGCCTTAACAAAAGCCTTCAATACCGCTGCCATGCGCCCCGTATATCCCTTTGGATTATCGCCTTTGAAAAACGCTATTGTTTCTGGCTCCAACCGCATCGTTACCACGGGCTTAAACGGGTTTGGCACAATTTTGGCCTTTGCCCATTCTTCATCGGTAAATTCGGGCATATCGCTATAATCAATATCTTCATCGCGAATGGCGTCCATGCGATCAAGGTCAGCTTGCGTTATCTCGGGCGGGTTGTCTGGGTCAAAAGTAAACTTAACCAGTGCCATATCTTTTCCTTTCTCTCTTATTTGCTCTTCGTGCAGAAATTATCCTGATTTTGTTTGCGATTCTAGTATTTGCAAAAACAACCGCATAAAGTCGATCAGAAATGTAGCCGTATATAACAGAACGGTCTTCACCATAGCTGCGCCGAGCGTCTTCCTCAGTTATCGCAGTTTTGTCAAAAAACGCATATGTCGCGTGTTCGAAAGTTACGCCGTGCTTTTCAATATTACTTTGCGCCTTGCCAACATCCCACTCAAACTCCATCTTTAACCTTACCCGATATGTAATACTTTTTGTAATACATATCAAGCCAAGCTTAACACCCTGTTAAACAAAAACCGCCCCGAGGTTTCCCCCGAGGCGGTTCAGATTTTTTGATCAAGCCTAATGCCAGTTGCGGCTCATCGCCTAGACTTGCAGCAGCGCCACTTCGTCAACGGCCAGTGTTGCGCGGGCAACCGGGCCATATGCGTTCAGGTTTTTTGCCAGTTCCGGGAATAAATCGAGTATTTCCGACCGAGTATTTTCAGCCATGGCACCGCCCGACATATCACCGGGATGGAAACTTTCGGTTGGGGCGCCGTTGGAAAATATGATCTCGTGCTGGTCCAGCAAAATGTGGAAATATTCAACTTTGTCGCTTTGGACCCGCGTGATGGTTTTGTCATTAACCAGCGTTTTGGCTGCGGCCAGCATTTCTTCACCGCCAAATAACAGCTCCATCTGCCAGCCTTGTAACATGACACGGTGCCATGGGGAGACCAACAGGTCAGATGAATTACCAATTGCACCTTTCTTGAACAAAATAGGCGCAAGGCTGCCTTTTGCAGATACGTCCGCCCTGCCGATCCAGCGAATTGGCTGGTAACCGTTATCAAGAGTACGCACCATGTCATCACAAACAAGGTCCTCAACCGCGATATCGCCGCGCTTGGTTTCAATCAACGTGCCCGATACAAAACAAGGCGCAACAAAAAGATCAAAAGTCAGGTCGCCAACACCGATAAAACCGGCCTGTGTATCATCAGGGCCATCTTCAAACGAGATAGTCAGCGAAGCGACGGGCCCTGCTATGGAAACAGTCACGGTTCCGCCTCCAGTATTATCGGTAACCTCGCCCTCAATCGAATATTGCCCAGTCATAGGATCTAAAGTTACGACTTGTCCATCAGATGCCGTAATAACTATCGGAACCGGGACCCCATCCGCGTCAACCGCCCTAAGGTGAACAAGATCGTCCCACTGAAAGCCAGTGGGACCGCTGTCGTCGATGTCATAAAGCGTAAAGTTAATATTGCCGACTTCTCTTCGTCAAAAGATATTGTGACAGATGGGAGATCATCGCCGCCTAGGCTAACAAGGTTTGACGTAAGCATACCGCCAGGTTGGTACCGAGAACTTGAAATTCGCCATCTCCGCCAGGAGTGGCAACATTGACAGTGACGTTGTCACCGCCATCTACTAAATTATTGTCGCCTCCATTAATATCTGAAGCGCTCCAGTCCAAAGTAAAGACCATTAGATATTCCAATCGTGCAGGTTCACAATCCCACCGGCAAATGCCGGTATAGCTGAGGCCAGCGCGTTGTGGCTGGCAATTGCGAAATTTTTGTGTGCGACCCTTAGGATAAGAACCGCTCGTTGCCCCCAGCATAATGGATAAATTGCCGATTTGTCAATAACAGCAATGCTTGGCATTTAACAAAAAGCGCCCCGAGGTTCCCCCCGTGGCGTTTCAATTTCCGTAGGGTGGGTGCTCGCACCCACCGTTACATTATCCTTTTTCTTCAATAATCTCGACCATATGCGAGATCTTGTTGACCATACCGCGCACGGAGGGAGTATCCTCCAGCTCCCGCGTTTTGTGCATTTTGTTCAGACCTAAGCCTTTCAAAGTTGCCAATTGGTCTTTTGGGCGGCGGATCGGTGAACCGGTCTGCT
>QIGK01000119.1 GCA_003228875.1 Rhodobacterales bacterium | reverse complement strand
TCGAGGATTTTGCAGGCTGCGCGGTGATTATTTCCCACGACCGGTTCTTTCTGGATCGGCTCTGCACCCATATGCTGGCCTTTGAAGGGGATAGCCATGTGGAATGGTTTGAAGGGAATTTTGAGGATTACGAGGCGGATAAGATACGGCGGCTGGGGCCGGAGAGCGTGAAGCCGACTAGGGTGAAGTATAAGAAGTTTACGAGGTAGAAATGGCAAGAACTTACTATGAAGAAACATCAAGCCTAGGCGTCTGTATTGATTGGTTTGGTCCTTATAAGGACTTTGAATCATTTAAGGGTGCTATTGAATGGGAGGGCGACGGCCCGAAATTTATGTACTTTGCTGAAAGAGAGAATGGCGACGCAATGTATCTTGGCATCACCGAAAGTGCAGCAACCAGATTTAAAAACCATCAAAAACTAAAGATGCTACAAGATGAAGAATCCATACTTTATTGGTATGGAGTAATCAACAGTCAGGGAAAATCTGGCCGAAGAATTAAGCCTGGAAATTCTCGCAAGTCTGCAGCGGTTGATTTAGATCAAGCAGAAACTGCTTTGATAAACTGGCTTTGGCCAGAGATGAATGAGCAAAAGCTGGAAAAGCGGCCGGACCAGACCATTTTAATTGCAAACCGGTTTTTTTCGAAAAAGAAGGTAAAACCTAGAATCGGTCCGGAAGCGATACCACGCATTCTTTTTTATGACTGGATTTCGAATCGATATACCTGCCTTCAAACATAGTTATGTCGGGTGCGGACACCCCACCGCCCTGCCATTGGTGGGGTGAAACCCCACCCTACGGGTCGTAGGTGCCGTTTTCTATATCTCGGTGGATTGACGAATACGGCCAATCTTCCGGCTTTTGCACCAATCCGTGTTTCACCGGATTGTTCCAACAATACCGCATATGTTCGCGATAATCGGCCTCGTCGCGAATACAATGCTCCCAAAATCGCCGTTGCCAAATGCCTTTTTCGCGTTTGTTCTTCCGTAGGTCGGGCTTTAGCCCGGCATACCGCCCTGTGCGCACCACGGGCAAACCGAGTGGCGGGCTGAAGCCCGCCCTACAAATCGTCATGGTGAACTGTGATTTAATGGCTCCCCACCTTATCGAAAAATCATTGTCATCTTCGGGTAATGTCCAGATACAATGCAGATGGTCGGGCAGGATAACAATCGCATCGGTTTCAAACGGACGGTTACGAACCGCTAACGCATAGATATGACGCAACATATCAATATTATCGGTCAGCGTCGCCTGCCCTCTCTCTGCCAAATTCACGGTAAAGAAATAGGTTGCGCCTTTGATACGATAACGACGATAATCTGACATACCCAACCCTTGCCGCAATATGGTAAACAACCCGTAAATGTAGGGCGGGCTTCAGCCCGCCACCCCCAAAAACAAACCCAGCCAAGCACCCTATCCAACACAAGTTTCAACCTCATACATCACTGGCGCAAAGCTTTTGCATAATTCATGAATGGCGCGATTGCGGTTTCGCACCTCGTCACTGCGCAGCATCGCCTGAAAGTTCTCGCGCCGTTGCCATTGCGAATAATTGGCAATCCGGGTCTGCGCGTCATTCACATGCAGCGCTGACGCAATATAGCCGGGCTGTTTGGAGATCACCTCCAAACAACTGGCGCGCAGCAAATCGAGCAAATCAGCGCAAGTGCCCGGGGTGACCTCAAATGTTGTTATTACGGTCTGAATGTCGGTTTTGTCAGATATGGTCAGCATAGAAACTCCTTTTGCCAACCCTATCATTCAAAACCGACCCTGTCAGAAAAACCGGCTACGCAGCCAGATCACTACGCAGTTGCATCTGGATTTTACCTTGGCGTGGACCGGCCCAAGTAATCGCAACTTCGTCACCCAAAGCCCCTTATGCCACGGTAAAATACGGCGTTTCAAACTGGTCTATATTGCCAGCATCCTGAATAGGCCCCAATGCAGCCCAGCCGGAAATACCAAGTATCTGGCCGCCAAACGGGATTTTATCAGCATTTGACAGGCTCCAGCTTGTGGTGGCAACGCTTTGATCCAACTCCACAAAAGACGGATTTTCGGTGCGAAACGCCACGTCTTCAAAACTGTTACCCTGAAAAATCACGTTTGTAGACTGGCTATGGTCAAAGCTACCATTCGAGGTGTCCTCTTCCTCCACGCGATCAATCACAATACCGCCAAAAGACTTAAACGTATTGCCAATGATCGACACGCCATCGATGCGATAATTATTGCCTTGCGGCGCAAACCGCAAATAGGTGAACCACGCGGGCACTTTGCTGACCGTAAAAATATTTCCGGTCATCGACAACGTGCCAAACGGCTCGGTTCCCGGCGAAGCATTTGCCAGATTGGCATGTTCATTGGTAACTTCGATAAAACAATTATCGATATAATTTGCCGACATAACCGTTTTGCTGTTCTTGGCGGTCAACACAATACCTGCGGTGCGATCCCCTGCGGGCGCGCTGTCACCTTGCCAGAAATGATTGCCGGTAATAATGTGGCCGCTGCCATTCATCACCCCAAAATGCCGGTAACGCACACAGCGGTTATTGCGAACTTTAACATCGTTATTATTAGTATTATAGCCAATCGTTACGCGGTCCTGTGCCAACACGCTAAATTCAATCGACAACCATTCACAATTGTTAATTGACATGCTGAAACACCCTGTCCCATGCGAGGTAATGCCCCGGTTTTTGGGACGCAAGAACCAGCAATCCCTTATATGCCAAGCAATGCCCGACTGGGGCAGCAAAATACCCGAGGCATTACCAAGACAGGCCAGTTCAATATCTTCAATCTGAAATCTGGACAGGGTGGTAAACCCCGAAAAATCCAGCAGATATTTGAATCGGGTAAACGTATAGGATTGGGTGCTTGCTGGGTTAACCAGCGGCTGTGAAAGAACCAATGTGCCAGCGCTTACGTCTGTTGAAAACACATAGACCTCGCGCCCGACGCCAGTGCCCTCAACCAAAGATCCGGGTTGAATATTAGCGATATTAGCCACATTGCTTAGCATCGTGCTATCGCCTGTGCTGTAATCGGCAGTGCCGGTAACAACATCATTGTCCCACACAGCAGCGCCATTGGCGCTGATCTGGCCGTTGCGAATAACCCGTCGGTTGGCATAAGTGTTTTGATTGCCCACCGCTGCATGCACATCCAACGGCTCACTCAATTGAATTCGCCGCCCACCAAGATCCAGCGATTCATGATCGGTGAAATTAAACAACGCTGCAAGCGCGCGTTTCAACGCTTCGGTTTCGTTACCAAATGCTGCTTCATAGGTTTTGTAATCAAAATTGCTGGTAATTTGCAGGCGTTTATCTGCAGGCATAACCAATGTGCCTTCAAACCGGATGGGCGCGTTGATTGTAATGGTGGAACCAACAAAATAAGTGCCCTCGGAAACCACGATTTCACGGCCATCCGCTGCCGCATCCGCCAGTTCAAACGCCGTTGTGTCATCAGTGATGCCATCGCCAACCGCGCCATAATCGCGCACATCGACCCAGCCCATCAGATTGCGGTGGAAAATCGAAGTTTTGTCCTTGATTTCAACCGATTCAATGCGCACCACTGCGCCATTGTCGCCCAGCATATCCAGCCCGATATGCCCATATACCGGCGCTGTTCCCCAGATCATATCCACACCAGTGCGTTCCCCCGAACCGATGATTGCCGAAATTGTATAGATACGGCCATAGGTATCGGGCAAAAATTCCGGCCCGGTTTCATCCAGCCCAGTCACATGCAGCCCGCCCGCATCTCCGGCCCAAGCAGCAATGCGTAGCGATGGAAACAGTCCGCTAAGCACTTTGAACCGCACCGTAACCTGTAAATAACAGCCCGGTAGAATGGGAACTTCGCCCATATAGCGTAACTTTTGGGTGGAGTCAGTTTTTTGCAATTCCAGGCAAGGACCAAAATCAGGATCGCTTGCCACCAAAGAAGCATTCGCCGCTCCGTCATAATTGGCTGAACCGGGGGTGCCGTCTTCGCTTGACCAATCGTCCAAACCATCAATAAATGCAGGTGGCATAAAGTCCAACCCATCGGTAATTGCCTTATTCATCCATAAACCCTTTCGCGGTTTCCAAACGCCAATGCGATGCGAAAATCGCAGGCACAGCTTTAATTCTCATGAGGGGATCGCACAGCTTTGCGACTGCATGGAAAATTAAGCTAAATTTGTAAGGAAGGGGTAAACGGTGCGGTCGGTGCCCTTCCTACTTAAAAGCCAGATTGGTTTGGGGCGCTATTGTCGTCGAAGAAGATTACACGGACAAAGTGACCAATGTTAGATTTCCAATCGCAAGCAAATAAACGCTTAGAAATGGGTTAAGCCTGCTGGTTATCCGCTCGTGCGGTCCATGCTGAATAGCTCTGCACACCAAAGCTCTGATCAGCTCTTTCGTCCAAAAGATGTAACATTTCGATCGAATGGCCATCCGGATCTTTGAAATAAATCGAAACCGCAGGCATCCAACCAATCACAACAGGTTCCTCTACTGGTTCACCGTTGAATCCAAGCGGCTCGATATTAGCAAATTTGAGCGTATTACAACTAATAAGAACCGCTTCCTTTGTGGATCGAAACGCAAAATGCAGCTGCATTTGAAGCGGCCCAGATCCTCCTCCCCACAACCCCAACAAACCATTTTCTTTTCCACCCACCCAGAAAAACGCAGCATCACGTTCAGGAATGCTGCGCGCCAAAGGTAATCCTAATTGATCTTTGTAAAAGCTCACGGAGCGTTGCATATCCTTAACCGAAAGATGTGTCTCATATATTCCAAGAATGCCCTGACATATTGTTGACGTTGCCATTTTCTACTTTCCAAAATTGAGTCCATGTACCTTTTAATTTCTCAACCGCGCTTTAGGTCAAGCGAAAAGAATCGTAAGCGATAAACGCTTTTTTTCGCGAATCCTGCGCGATTGTCGAAACATTTCAAAATCGCCTTTCATTCCCGCGTAAGACACGTAAGGTTAGCGTTCAGTCTAGCCGGAGAACCCTGTGCCTAATACCGAAAAATCATCCCCAAAAGTCACCTCTGCCATCATTGCTGGCTGTATTGTTGCTTTTGTAGGGTTTGGTTTTGCCGCAACTTTTGGTGTGTTTTTACGGCCAATGTCACAGGAACTTGGCTGGGGACGCGAAGTTTTTGCACTTTCCATGGCCATCCAAGCCTTGTTTTGGGGTTTGACCCAACCTTTTGCCGGAATGGTTGCTGACAAATACGGCACCGCGCGGGTGCTTGCCTTTGGCGCAATCGTCGCCGCATTAGGGTTTTTCCTGCGCGGCGCGGTCATTGACCCAACGGTTTTTATTATCTCAGGCGTGATCGTTGGCATTGGCACGGGTGCTTGTTCTTTTCCGGTGGTTATCATTACGCTTGGCAAAATTGTAAAAGCCGAGCGCCGCAGCTTTATGCTTGGCCTTGGCACCGCCGCCTCTGCCGGGATGTTTGTTGCCGCGCCGGTCTCAACCGTTTTGATGAACAGCATTGGCTGGCAAAATTCAATATTAGTTATCGCCGCAAGTTTTCTATTGATCTTGCCAGTGCTGATATTCATCGCCCGTGTATCCAAGCCAACCGCAAAAGACAGCGGCGCAAGCGGCTTTACCTATGCCGTTAAAACCGCGTTTTCCGACCGGTCTTTTGTTTTGCTGTTTTTCGGGTTTTTTGTCTGCGGCTTTCACGTCGCGTTTATTCAAACCCATTTGCCAGCCTATATCGCTGACAAAGGATTGGCACCGATAATCGCGGCATGGTCACTGGCTTTGATCGGGTTATTCAACATCGCAGGGTCATTTCTGGCGGGCTGGTCCGGCCAGAAACATTCAAAGAAAAACTTGCTGGCAGGCATCTATTTTTCCCGCGCTATCGTCATTGCAGCCTTCATTTTAACGCCTTTATCACCATCAAGCGTTTTCATTTTTTCAGCTGTGATGGGGGTTTTGTGGCTGTCAACCGTGCCATTAACCACCGGTTTAATCGCCCAAACCCAAGGCTTGCGTTTTTTATCAACCTTGGCAGGCTTGGTGTTTTTCAGCCACCAAACCGGCGCGTTCCTTGGCGCTTGGCTGGGCGGACGCATTTACGATTCCTCAGGCGATTATACGGTCATGTGGTGGACAGCCATCGCCTTGGCGCTGATTGCCACATTACTGCACCTGCCAATCAGGGAAAAGCCGGGCAAGCTGGCGCTGGAAGAGGCGCGGGGATAGATCAACCGCCGCGCAACACCCCGTCATTATCGAAGCTTTCCCAACAGTTCCGCCAATTTTTGAGCCTCCACCACTGAGAGTTTCTGCCCGATTGCCCGCTGAATCTCAGCCCCGTAAATCATCCACATCTGTTGCCGCAGTTCTTTGCCGGTTTCGGAAATAAACAAAATCTGCGCCCGCCCATCGGAATCACAGTTAACGCATTTGATATGCCCTGCTTTTTTAATCCGGTCGAGCAACCGGCTTAACCCATATTGCGGTAACAAAAGTTTTTCCGCCAAAACAGAAGCCTTGGTTCCGTCATCACCTGCGCGTTCCAGCTCTAACAAAACATCATACCACGTCAAAACCTGCCGCTTTCAGTGATTTTTCAATGGTCGCCAGCACGGCCTGATGCGCCCGCGCGAGGTTGATCCAAACAGATACGTTTTTGTCGATTACAGATTTCATATCTAAATATACGTGCATTTGCATTGACTTTGCAACGGTGCGGTTGTATTTACTTGCATCTGCATGTATATGGAGCCACAAAATGCCAGAATTTGAACTGATAAGCCACAACCTTTGCCCCTACGTGCAGCGCGCCGTGATTGTGCTGACCGAGAAAAATATATCCCATCAAAGGACTGATATTAATCTGGCAGATAAACCTGCATGGTTTAACAAAATCTCGCCAATG
>QIGK01000018.1 GCA_003228875.1 Rhodobacterales bacterium | reverse complement strand
GAACTGCGCGGATACCCACACAAGGGTCGTGACGGCCCTTGGTAATGATCTCTGTTTGCTCGCCGGTTTTGGTTATTGTGCGGCGAGATTTTAATATGCTTGAGGTCGGTTTCACTGCAAAGCGACAGATAATATCCTGTCCGGTGCTGATACCGCCCAGAATACCACCCGCATGGTTGCTGGTAAATTCCGGCCCGTTTGGCCCCATGATAATTTCATCAGCGTTTTCTTCGCCGGTCAGCATGGCCGCTGACATGCCCGCTCCAATTTCCACAGCCTTGACCGCGTTGATCGACATCATCGCAGTGGCAATATCGGTATCCAGCTTGGCATATACCGGCGCGCCTAATCCGGCGGGCACACCGCTGGCGACAACCTCGATAATCGCGCCAACCGAGTTGCCGGATTTGCGTAACGCATCCAGATAGCTCATCCATTCCTCAGCGGCCTGCGCATCCGGTGTCCAAAACGGGTTTTGATCAATCTGATCCATATCCATATTGTCACGATCAATTTTATGCGGCCCCATCTGCACCATGTATCCCTTAATCGAAATCCCGCCAAAAGCGCTGTTGATGGCGGCGCGCGCCAGCCCTCCGGCAGCAACACGCGCTGCGGTTTCGCGCGCGCTTGATCGCCCGCCGCCGCGTGGGTCTCGGTTGCCGTATTTCAGGAAATAAGTGTAATCCGCATGCCCAGGGCGGAATTTTTCAGCAATGTCGCCATAATCTTTTGAACGCTGATCAACATTTTTTATCATCAACTGCACCGGCGTTCCAGTGGTTTTGCCCTCAAATACGCCCGACAGAATTTCTACCTGATCGGGTTCCTGCCGCTGGGTGGTGTATTTGTTTTGCCCGGGTTTTCGCTTGTCCAGCCATGTTTGAATCATCGCGGCATCCACCGGCACGTTTGGTGGGCAACCGTCAACAGTTGCGCCAATCGCGATCCCGTGGCTTTCGCCCCAAGTCATAACCCTGAACAAATGGCCAAATGAATTCATTGACATGGCAATACTCCCTTAAGCCATCATTACCCCATGAACGCCGAGACCAAAAGCGGTTTTGATACTGCTTGCGCTTTGTGCTTTTCATACTATGCTCTGGCACACCTCGGGGAGGCCAAATGGCCTGAGACGCAAATTGCAAACCCGTAGAACCTGAACCAGATCATGCTGGCGTAGGGAAGGTGCATCGGGTTTTCCCCTTCATCTGACATACGCCGCAGTCAAATGGAGAAATGATGAAAAAATTCCTGACAGCTGCGGCCCTTTTGACCCTTGCGGGGGCCAGTTGGGCGCAGACAGATACCCTGACCGTTTATACCTATGACAGCTTTGTCACCGATTGGGGGCCGGGGCCCGCCATCAAAACCGCCTTTGAACAGACCTGCGACTGCACCCTGAATTTTGTGGCAGCGGGCGATGGCGCTGCATTGCTGGCACGAATTTGGCTGGAAGGCGAGCGTTCAGAGGCTGACATCGTTCTTGGTCTAGATAACAGCCTGATGGAACCGGCCCGTCAAACCGGTCTGTTTGCACCGCATAACGGTATTCCCGCAACCATCAACCTGCCGGTGCCATGGCAAGACGATATTTTCCTGCCCTATGACTGGGGCTATCTGGCATTTGTCTATGACAATACCAGTGGTATTGATGTGCCCACCAATTTCCAAGAACTGGCCGCGTCAGACATCAGTATTATTATCCAAGACCCGCGTTCCTCCACCCCCGGATTAGGGCTGCTATTCTGGGTTAAGGCCGCTTATGGCGACGAGGCTGGGGCTATTTGGCAAGACCTGTCCGACAATATTGTCACCGTCACCAAAGGCTGGTCTGAGGCGTATGGTATGTTTCTGGCAGGCGAGGCTGATATGGTGTTGTCCTATACCACCTCCCCCGCTTATCACTTGATTGCCGAAAATGACTTCACCAAGTCAGCCGCTGAATTTTCCGAGGGGCATTTTATGCAAATCGAAGTCGCGGCCAAGCTAAAAAATACAGACCAGAACGCGCTGGCCGATGCGTTTTTGGAATTTATAGCCAGCGAAGCTTTTCAGGCCATTATTCCCGAAACCAACTGGATGTATCCGGCCATTAAAATTGATCTGCCCGATGGTTTTGATACCTTGATAGATCCCGAACCTGTGGCCTTGCCACCTCTGACAGTTGAACACCGCAAAACGGCAATGGACGAATGGCTGGCCGCGCTCAGCCAATAGACAAAAGGCTTGCCTTTGCAGGCAGCGGCGCGATGTTAGTCATCGCGCTGCTGGTTCTGCTGCCTGTTGGCGCGCTTTTTATGCGGGCGGACGGGTTTGCTGGCATCAACAGCTATGGTTGGTCTGTCATTCGCTTTACGGTTTTTCAGGCAACATTGTCAGCGCTGATCAGCGTTGCCTTTGCCATTCCTGTGGCCCGCGCGCTGGCACGTCAGCAATTTCGCGGTCGGCGATTTGTGCTGGCCTTGATGGGGGCGCCATTTTTGTTGCCATCTATTGTGGCAGTGTTCGGCCTGTTGGCGATCTGGGGCCGCAACGGCGTATTTAGTGATGTTCTAGCCGGTTTTGACGCTGGGCCGCTTGATATCTATGGCTTGCAGGGCATTTTACTGGCGCATGTATTTTTTAATTTTCCGCTGGCAGTGCGGATGATACTGCAAGCGTGGGACGCGGTGCCGGTTGAACATTTTCGTCTTGCTGCACAACTGAACATGGGCCCGCGCGCCACCTTCCGATTGATTGAAATGCCGCTTTTGCGCGGGGTTGTGCCATCAGCGATACTGGTCATATTTTTGATGTGCATGACCAGCTTTGCGGTTGTGCTCGCTTTGGGTGGCGGCCCCAAAGCCACAACCATTGAATTGGCGATCTTTCAGGCGTTGCGATTTGAATTTGACCTTTCATCTGCTGCTGTTCTTGCATTGGTTCAATTTGCCTTATGCATTTCGGTAGCTTTGTTAGCATTAAAAATATCGCGGTTTATCGAGTTTGGCGGCGGCTTGGCACTGGCTAAAAACCGATGGAATAAGTCACAATTATTGTATTGGCAAGACCGCATTTTGATCGCCATTTCGCTAATTTTTGTTGCTTCGCCGCTTTTGGCAATTGGTTTTCGCGGACTGTCAGGGCTGGCAGCAGGCCTGCCGAATTCCCTGTTCCAAGCCTTTGTTACCAGCCTTATTATTGCGCTTTCATCCGCTACGCTGGCAATTTTTCTGGCGCTTATTTTGGCCCATTTCATCCATCATTTACAGGACAAATCTGGCCGCATGGTCCAAAGCGTGGCATTTTTGACCCTTGCTGCCTCGCCTTTTGTGATTGGCACTGGGTTATTTATTATTATAAACCCATTTTTTAACCCGTTTAATCTGGCATTGCCGATCACGGCATTGGTTAATGCAGCTGTAACCCTGCCAATGGCATTGCGCATATTTTTGCCCGCCCTAAAACGAATTGATCAAAACTTTGGCCAGACCGCGCAAAGCATTGGCCTGCACGGGTTAAACCGTTTTCGCATTCTGACATGGCCACAAATGCGCAGTGAAATCGGGTTTGCAACTGGTATTGCCGCCGCCTTGTCGATGGGGGATTTGGGGGTCATCACCCTGTTTGCGCCGCCAGATATCGCCACTTTGCCATTGCTGATGTATCGTTTAATGGGCAGCTATCAAACCGAGGCAGCAGCAGCGGTGGCATTGGTGCTGATAGCAAGTAGTTTTACGCTATTTTGGGTATTTGATAACGGAGGCCGGCATGGCGATCACCCTTGAAAACCTGCATCTGAAACAGGGGGATTTCAGCCTAAGCGCCGATGTTGAAATTAAATCCAACCAGACCACCACCGTTATTGGCCCGTCCGGCGGCGGCAAATCCACTTTGTTGATGCTGATTGCAGGCTTTATCCAGCCAGATCGTGGCCGAATTATTATCCTTGATCAGGATTTGACCAATCAATCACCTGCGGCGCGTCCAATTACCATGATGTTTCAGGAAAACAATCTGTTCCCGCATTTAACAGTTTTCCAAAACACAGCGCTTGGCATTAACCCAAACCTGAAGCTTGCTAAACAGGATCAACAGAACGTCAAAGCCGCGCTTCTGCGTGTCGGGCTGGAAAGCCGCTCAAACGACCTGCCATCGACCTTGTCTGGCGGCCAACGGCAGCGCGTGGCCATTGCACGGGCTTTGTTGCGCAAGCGCCCTGTGCTGCTGCTGGATGAGCCATTTGCAGCGCTTGGCCCAGCGCTCCGCCATGAAATGCTGGACCTGATAGACGAGATACGCGCCAGCCAAAACGCTACATTGCTATTGATAACCCATAACCCCGAAGACGCGCGCCGCATCGCAACTGAAACCATTGTCGTTACAGATGGCCATGTTGCCAAACCGCAACCAACCCAAGCATTGCTAGATGATCCGCCATTGGCGTTAGCCAAGTATTTGGGTGGTCCGTCGGGGCTGGTATCATAACTGACACTGGTCAGAATATCTGAGCCCCGCGAAGCCATGCTGCCGGAAAGCTGGATTAAAAGTTTTGGGCAACAAAAAGGGCGCGGGATTTTCCGCGCCCTTTTCAATAATTTCAAACCGGTTAGGCTTTGCGTTTAACTTTTGCCCAGATTTTCTTGTTGGTCAGATAAAGCAAGACCGTCAGGAAAGTCAGGAACACTACCCAAACTCCTGCCGCCTTTTTGCGGTCGGTCATTTTTGGTTCAGCTGTCCACATCAGGAATGCAGCAACATCCATTGCTTGATTATGGATGTCATTGGGGCTGCCATCGGAAAATTCGACGTCTTCGCCAAATAATATCTGCGGCATGCCCACCCAAGACCCTGGAATCGTGCGTTTGTCGTTTTCGTCCAAACATTCGTTCGGATAAGCACCCGGCGCAAACACTGTGTTATAGGTGCCGCCGAAATTTTCGGGGGTGCATTCGGGTGCTTCGACAAAGCCATTCAGGAAGGCAACAACATATTCAGGGCCACCCATGCCTTTGAGCAACTGGTTGATCCCCAAACCGTTAGGGCCGCTAAAACCGGCGCGGGCTTTGGTTATCAAGGTCAGGTCCGGCGCACCTTCAAATTGGCTGGATGGGAAACGGTCGGTTGGAATCGCGGTACGGAGTTTATCATTTTCTGCGTCAAAGACCTCAAATTGGCCGGTATAGGCTTTCATCTGATCTTCGGTCCAGCCAAGGCCGCCTTCATCAGCAAGGTTGCGATAAGACAGGTATTGCAATCCGTGGCAGTCAGCGCAGCTTTCGGTAAATACCTGTAGCCCGCGTTGCAATTGGAACGCATCAAAGCGGCCAAATGGCCCTTCAAACGAAAATTCCACGTCTTCGATCGCACCGGGTTTCGCCGTTGCGGCAGACCCAAAACCCGCCACCAACATGACGGAAAGGAGTATTTTCTTAAACATTTTATTATTCCTTTCGCTTATTCAGCTGGTTTTGGAGGATAATGACTGTCAAAATCTTCCTCAATGGTTTCCGGCGGTGCTTTGGGGCGTTCAAACACACCCAATAGCGGCAGGATGATCAAGAAATACCCAAACCAATATGCCGTTCCCAACAGTGACAGCGACGCATAAGGTTCCTCAGCGGGCATTGCACCCAACCACATCAGGAACATAAAGTCAGCCGCCAGCAACCAGAAAAAGAACCGGAATGCCGGACGATACCGGCCAGATTTTACCTTGCTTGTGTCCAGCCAAGGCACCAGTGCCATAACAAAGATCGCAGCAAACATTGCTAGCACACCAAAGAATTTGGCTGTGACAATGCCACCAGTCAGAATGCTTACAAGCTGCACAGCCCAGACATCGTCAGTGAAGGCCCGCAAGATTGCATAGAAAGGCAGGTAATACCATTCCGGCACAATATGCGCAGGCGTCACCAGAGGATTGGCCGGAATATAGTTATCCGGATGGCCTAGATAGGTAGGCAAAAAGCCGACAACCACGGCAAACACAATCAGAATAACAGCCAGCGCAAACAGATCTTTCATCACAAAATACGGCCAGAACGGCAAAGTATCTTTTTCAACTTCTTCTTTTGAGCCACGGCGCACTTCTACCCCTGCGGGGTTTGAATTGCCGGTGGTATGGAAAGCCCAGATATGCAGTGCCACCAGACCAACGATCACAAATGGCAGCAGGTAATGCAGGCTAAAGAAACGGTTTAATGTCGCAAGGCTTACGGATGGGCCGCCCAACAACCATGTCTGGATGCTTTCGCCAACCCCCGGAATCGCACCAAACAGGCCGGTAATAACCGTTGCGCCCCAGAAAGACATCTGCCCCCAAGGCAATACATAGCCAAGAAAACCGGTTGCCATCATTGCCACATAAATCAACATACCGATGATCCATGTGACTTCGCGTGGGGATTTATAGGACCCGTAATAAAGCCCGCGGAAGATATGCATATAGACCGCAATAAAGAACAATGAGGCGCCATTGGCATGCATATACCGCAATGCCCAGCCGCCATTGACGTTACGCATGATATGTTCGACCGATGCAAACGGGTCACCAACATTGTAATGCATCGCCAGAATCACACCGGTTACAATTTGCATAACCAAGGTGAACACCAGAACAATGCCCCAAATCCACATCCAGTTCAGGTTCTTGGGTGTTGGAATCATAATTGTGTCATAAATCAGAGCAACAATTGGAAGCCGTTTATGAAGCCATTTTTCCGTTTTGGCTCGTATTTATCGTGTGGGATACCACCCATGATGTTCTCCCTTAGCCTAGTTTAAGAACTGTTTCGGACGTGAATTTCGCGACCGGAACAAGAAGATTAAGCGGAGCCGGACCTTTGCGGATGCGCCCTGCTGTATCATAATGCGAACCGTGACATGGGCAGAACCAGCCGCCAAAATCACCGGCGCCATCGCCTAGCGGAACACAGCCCAGATGGGTGCAAACCCCAACCATCACAAGCCATTCGCCGGCCTCGTCAAGGGTGCGGTTTTGGTCGGATGCGTCTTTGTCTTGCGCAACATTGTTATTTTGCGAGGTGGTATCGGGCAGATCATCCATGGTAACCGAACGTGCATCGTCAATTTCAGCCTGAGTGCGGCGGCGAATAAATACGGGCTTGCCCAGATATTTAACGGTAAGCTGCGTGCCCATCTCGACACCATCAATCGGCACGTCAATGGAGGCCAGTGCCTGAACATCGGCACTTGGGTTCATTTGGTTGACCAGCGGCCAGACGGCCGCAACAGTTGCAACCGCCGCGGTTGATCCGGTTGCGAAATACAAAAAGTCGCGGCGCGAGCCAGTGTCTTCTGTATGAGACAAGGTGACGTCCCCCTTATTATGTCTGCTCGTATACCCGAGCTTGAATAGATTTTGGCCTGCGGATTGCAGGCATTGCCTCGCCCGAATACACTTACCTGTGCATCGGGTCCAGCGGACTTTGCGCCGCAGTCCCTTAGGAAAGATAAAAAATGCAAAAAAACATGCGGATTGCCGCGTTTCAGCCCGATATTGCCCTGAATTTGGGTGCGATGATTCGTCTCGCTGCTTGTTTCGGAGTGCCAATCGACATCATCGAACCCTGTGGATTCCCTTTCTCGGTTAAAGCATTGCGCCGTTCGGCCATGGATTATGCCGACATTGCCAAAATTGAGCGACACGTGTCTTGGGATTCGTTCCAACAAACCCGCAAAGGGAGGTTGATTCTGCTATCCACCAAAGCTGCGGTGCCGGTTTGGGATTTTCAATTCAAAGCCGGAGACATCTTGATGACAGGTCGCGAAAGCGCGGGCGTGCCCGATGCGGTGCATGACGCAGCCGATGCGGCTGTGATTATCTCGATGCCCGGCGGCGGGCGGTCGTTAAATGTGGCGATGTCGGCTGGTATTGTGTTGGCAGAGGCGACGCGGCAATTGCGGTAACGGTGCCGTTTTGGTTTCGGTGCGTGGAGACCACGCGCCCATTGGTTGACATTATGCTTTATAGCCCTAAATATTAAATACTAAACCAAACTTGGCTCCAAAAAAGGAAAGGCGCAAATTGGAAATTTTTATTTATCTTCTTTACTTTTTACTTATAGCTTTTACCGTCTGGCTGTTCATCCTTTTGCCCGCCCAAATGGCAAGCAACCGAAATCGCCACCCCTTTATCTGGGTTCTTATTTCATTGCTTGGCACCCCTATTTTGGCAATTTTGCGCTTAATGGCCCTTGGTAACAGGAAGGCGGAATAACCGGCAGACTCTATGCCCAAGCTTGCGCGCCCCTTTCAGCTGCAAGTCTTGGGGTAACGCATCGCCATTGCCTGCATATTTGCCTCAACCAACTCTTCTAGTACCCCCAAATCAATATCCGCCAGCTTGTTGATATAAAGACAGGCCTTGCTGGCTTTATGTTTGCCCAGCCTTGCCAAAATTTCTGCAAAATCGTCAAACAGCGTATACACAGCAATATTGGCTTTGCGAGGGGAAAACCCGGCCCGCGGGGCATCTCCCTCACGCCCACTGGCATATTTGTAATGATAGCTGCCGAACCCGATAATGGAGGTGCCCCACATTTTGGCAGGCAGGCCGGTGGC
>QIGK01000096.1 GCA_003228875.1 Rhodobacterales bacterium | reverse complement strand
TGTTATATAAGCCCAAGCTCGCCCATCGGCGAGCTTTGCTTTTAGGAATCTCCGAATGTCAGACGCGCCGATTGCCCCCGATTTCAAAACCGTTGCCCGTGGGCCGGACCTTGCGATCAAGCAATCACTGCTTGGCCTGTCTCGCGAGGCCCTGCGCTCGAACCTGATTGAGGTTGGCGTTAAAGACAAACAGGCCAAGATGCGTGCCAGCCAGCTTTGGCAATGGATTTACCAAAAAGGCGTGCAGGATTTTGGCTTAATGACCAACCTGTCAAAAGATTTCCGCGAAACGCTTGAGCATCATTTCACCGTTGAACGCCCCGAAATGGTTGAGAAACAAATCTCCATTGATGGCACCCGCAAATACCTGCTGCGTATCGCTGGGGGCCACGAGGTCGAGGCGGTGTATATCCCCGATGAAAACCGTGGCACGCTTTGTATTTCCTCCCAAGTCGGTTGCACGTTGAACTGCACTTTTTGCCATACCGGAACCCAGAAATTGGTGCGAAACCTTTCTGCTGGTGAAATTGTCGCGCAAGTGATGGTGGCGCGCGATGATCTGGATGAATGGCATAGCGACCCCGGCCCGCAAATTGGGCGGCGTAAAATCACCAATGTGGTGCTGATGGGCATGGGCGAGCCGCTGTATAATTATGAAAACGTGCGCGATGCCATGCTGATTGTTATGGATAATGAAGGCATTTCGATCTCGCGTCGCCGCATCACCTTATCCACATCCGGTGTGGTGCCAGAAATTGTGCGCGCAGGCGAAGAAATCGGCTGTTTGCTGGCAGTTAGTTTTCATGCGCCCACCAATGGCGTGCGTGATGTGCTGGTGCCGATCAACAAAAAATGGAACATCGAGACCCTGCTGGAAACTTTGCGGAATTATCCGCGCTTAAGCAATTCCGAGCGCATTACTTTTGAATATGTGATGCTGAAGGACGTGAACGATTCAGACGCCGATGCAAGGCGGCTTGTAAAGCTTATCTCCGGCATTCCGGCCAAAATCAACCTTATTCCCTTCAACCCATGGCCGGGCAGCGATTATGTGCGCTCTGACTGGGACCGGATTGAAGCATTTGCCGAAATTGTTAACGAGGCCGGTTATGCCAGCCCTGTGCGCACCCCGCGCGGCGAAGACATCATGGCCGCCTGTGGGCAGCTCAAATCCGCATCAGAAAAAATCCGCAAAAGCAGCTTAAAGAAAGTGAATGCATAAATGGAATATCGCAAACTTGGCCGCACCGATATGGAGGCGAGCGTTTATTGCCTCGGCACGATGTTATTCAATCTGGCTAAAACCCATGGCGATTCGCTGAAACAACTGGATATGGCGGTGGATCACGGGATCAATTTTATTGACGTGGCTGAGATGTATCCGGTTAATCCGCTGACTGCTGAGACCGCTGGCGACTCAGAACGGGTGATCGGTGAATGGCTGCAAAATTCCGGCAAAAGGAATGACGTGATTATCGCAACAAAAATTTCCGGTGCGGGTTATATAAATGTGCGCAACGGCGCGCCGATTTCCCGCGCTACCATTACCGAGGCGGTTGAAAGCAGCCTTAAGCGCCTGAAAACCGACTATATCGACATCTATCAACTGCACTGGCCCAACCGTGGCTCGTTTCATTTTCGCAAATACTGGGAATTTGACGCCAGTGACCAGATCAAAGCCGAGATTGTCGATAATACCTTAGAAATCCTGCAAACCCTGCAAGAATGCGTCGATGCAGGCAAAATCCGCCATATCGGGCTGAGCAATGACAGCGCATGGGGCACCATGCAATTTCTGAATATTGCCGAGGCGCACGGCTTGCCGCGCGTGGTGACCATGCAGAACGAATATAGCCTGATTAACCGGCTCTATGACACTGATATGGCCGAACTGAGCCATAATGAGGATGTCGGATTAATCACTTATTCGCCGCTGGCTGCTGGCCTTCTGACAGGCAAATACAGCGGAGACGTCACGCCCGCTGGGTCACGCAGGTCACAAAATGATAACCTTGGCGGGCGTATGACCACCGCCAGCCGCGACGCTTGTGACGCTTATGTGGCAGTTGCCCAAAAACACGGGATTGATCCGGTGCATATGGCTTTGACATTTTGTGTTGAGCGGCCCTTTATGGCCAGTGTTATTATTGGTGCAAGCAATTTAGCGCAGTTGGAACACCTTCTTAAAGGCGTTGACCTGCGGCTAAGCACTGAATGTAACGCTAACATTCTGGAAGTATTCCGCAAATACCCCCAGCCTATGTAATAGCCTTGATCTACCAATGCCTGCGAATTGACAGTAAATGAGCGCGACGTTGATGATGGAATGGGCCGGTCTCAGATTTGGCTGTATCGTCGGCCATCACTCGACGCACCAAATATACCGCGACCCCTGCAAAAATGACGCCGCCCAATGCTTGCCCCATCAAAACACCGGTTGCGCCAAACCACATTGACCCCAGCATCACAAACGGCAAAGTGCCCAAGGTGTTGCGGCCCCAGTTGATCCATGCGGATTTGCCCGGATGGCCAAGATTGTTGAACGATGCGTTGGCCACAAATGTAACACCGTTGAAAAACTGGGTCAGCGCCAACGGGCCGCAAAACAGGAAGATCAGCGATTTTGTGACGCCAGTGGCATTAAAAAGGCCAGCGATTGGTTCACGCAGCACAAAAAGGATTGCTGTGGCAACCAACACATAAAGCGCAATGAATAAAATCCCCGCACGAAACGCGGTTCGCACACGGTCCATTTTACCAGCACCAAAGTTTTGGCCAACGATTGGGCCAATTGCGCCCGACAGGGCAAACACCACAGCAAAAGCCACCGGAACAAGTCGGCCAATGATGGCCATGCCTGCCACAGCCTCGGCCCCGTATTTGGACATCTCGCGCGTCACAAAAGCCATGCCAACAGGGGTTGCGACGTTTGTAAGCACTGCTGGCCCAGCGATCTGACTGACCGCCTTTATGTCACGCTTTATCAAATCAACGCTTGGTTTTGCAAAACCCTGATAGATTTTTAAAACCGGCCGCAAGGCAAGCACAAGCATCAAAACCCGCGCACAGACCGAGGCTATTGCCGCGCCTTCCAGCCCCCAGCCAAAGCCAAATATAAATATAGGGTCCAGCACCGCATTCAGGATCGCGCCCCACAATGTTGCTTGCATGGAGCGTTTTGCATCACCATGCGCACGCAGCACTGCCATGCAGATAATCGCCACAGACATAAACGACATGGTTGGCATGATGATCCAAAGATAGGTCATTGACAGCTCGGCTGTTGCGCCCGTTGCGCCCAGCAATGCAAGGATTTGTGGCAGAAACGGTAGCACAAGAAGTGGCACCAGAATGCCGATAATAACTCCAAAAATCGCGACACTGGTTGCGTATTCTTTGGCATCTATGCCTTTACCTGCCCCCAAAGCCCGTGCCACCAATGATCCGCCAGCAATGGACAGACCGATATTGATCGAATTGGTAAAAAACAGGATGGTTCCCGCATAACCCACGGCTGCGGCCAAGGCCTCATTGCCCAGCATTGATATAAAAACCATGTCAATGAAATCAACTGCAAACATCGCCATCAAGCCAATGCTGGCGGTGAATGACATCACTGAGACATGTCGCATCAAGCTTCCCTCAAGGAAGACAGCTTGGTCTTTATTGCTCATTCTTCGATCTCTTTTGACAGAATTTTATTTGCTGTTTCCGGTGGCAACCATGCGCGGTCTTGGCTGCCGCTTTGACGGGCGCGCGACCCTTGCATGGCTTCTTCTTGTTGCTGCATGACCTCTTTTGCCAGCGCTACATATTCAGGGTTTTGTGATGAAGGCAAATCAGGGTCATGAACACCCGCCATCTGGCGCAACATATCTTGGTCACTTTTGACAAAAGCACGGCTGATTTTTTCAGCCTCGTGAGGATGTACGCCCAAACTCTCCAACGCGCTGCGCCCGGCGCGAACCGCGCTGTCAAAAGTTTCGCGGATAATGTCATTGGCACCCGCTGCATAAAAATCATATACATCATTTCGCCCATAGGCCCGCACAACGATATGCAGGTTCGGGTGGTCCATGCGCACATGTTTGACCATTTCCAATGCGCGGTCCTGATCATCAATGGCAATGACCAGCATTTCTGCATCATTGATGCCGGCCGCATGCAAAAGGTCTGGCCGGGACGGGTCTCCGAAAAACGCTTTTACGCCAAATAGTGTCATATGATCAATGGTTTCAGCGCTATGATCTAGAACAACTGTTTCAAACCCGTTGCTGCGCAACATGCGGTTGACCACCTGACCAAACCGCCCTGCACCCGCGATAATAATTGCGCCTTTGGTGTCGATTTCATCCGTTTTGCGTTGCTGGCCCTGATCCATTCTTGGCAGGATAAAATTGTCAAAAAAGATAAATAGCAACGGAGTCAGCAGCATGGATATTGCCACAACCAGCAGCAATGTTTGCGACAAGTCTACCGGAATAACGCTGCTTTTTACGGCAAAAGACAGCAATACAAAGCCAAATTCACCCGCCTGCGCCAAGCCAAGTGTAAATAGCCATTTGTCAGCGCCCTTCAATTTGAACATCACAGCCAAACACCAGAAAATAAAAGCTTTCAAAGCGATCAAACCAATGGATAGTCCGATAATCATAGCAAAATCTCCGAACAGAATGGCAAAATTTATCCCCGCACCAACGGTGATAAAAAACAGGCCCAAAAGCAGGCCTTTGAACGGCTCTATATTGCTTTCAAGTTCGTGCCGGTATTCGGAATTGGCCAGCACCACCCCCGCCAGAAACGTGCCAAGCGCTGGTGACAGGCCCACCAGCGTCATCAGCAAAGCGATACCAATCACCAATAACAAAGCCGTGGCGATGAACATCTCGCGCAGCTGCGAGCCAGCGATGAAGCGAAATAACGGCCGCGACAGATAATGGCCGCCACCCACAACTGCCGCAACCGCGCCGGTCGTAACCAGCGCAACCTGCCAACCGGCCAAACCGGCAACAAGGCTCAGCTCTGCGTCATGGCTGCTGCCGGAAGCTGCACCAGAAATAATGTTCAACAGTTCCGGCAAGGCCAGCAATGGCAAAAGCGCCAACATTGGAATGACAGCAATATCCTGAAACAGCAGCACCGAAAAACCTGCTTGCCCACCATCTGATTTCATCAGGCCTTTTTCGTTAAAGGTCTGCAAAACAATCGCGGTGGAAGACAGGGATAAAACCAGCCCGACCGCCAGCGCCACTGTCCAGCCAAGGCCAAATAACATGCCCACAGCTGTCACCGCAGCGATGGTGCCAAACACCTGCAACCCGCCAAGGCCCAGCAACCGGTGCCGCATTGCCCAAAGCGCACGGGGTTCCAGCTCCAACCCGACCAGAAACAACATCATCACCACGCCAAATTCGGCAAAATGCTGGATGCTCATGGTCTCTGAGCCCACAATCCCAAGCAGTGGGCCAATAACAATCCCCGCAATCAAATAGCCCAGCACTGATCCAAGCCCCAGCCTTTTGGCAATTGGCACGGCAATTACTGCTGCGATAAGATAAATAAAGGCCTGAAAAAGAAATCCGCTCATGAGGAAGCTTCGTTGATTAAAGCCGGTATATCCGCTGCAAATAACAAATCGGGTTTTTGGCTGGCTTTGATGTCAAATTTGTCAGCGCACAAAGCCTCTAACATGGTTTTGTAACCGTATGCGTGGTCTTTCATGGTCTCGCTGCCCG
Organism: Rhodobacterales bacterium; assembly: GCA_003228875.1. Lineage (GTDB taxonomy): Bacteria > Pseudomonadota > Alphaproteobacteria > Rhodobacterales > Rhodobacteraceae > UBA3077. The sequence continues at coordinate 1,190 of QIGK01000096.1, read as the reverse complement.
CAAGATTTAGCGACGAGAACAACGTGTAGGGCGCAAGGTAGGGCATGTGGCAAAGGTTTGCCGTGGCTTTCAGGGGGGATAGAAATTCCGCCAGCGAATATTTATTATGGCTTTTTGATCCATAAGCCGATTCAGGCGCGCCCACTGTGACCGCATTTATCCAAAGCTTACCCGAAAGACTGTCGCCGCCTTCACCATAAGCAAAGCTGTATTCCAGCACCAAATCCTGCCATTCCTTAAGCAATGAGGGCGTGGAATACCACATCAGCGGAAACTGAAACACCACGGCGTCATGTTCCAAAAGCTGTTTTTGCTCATAATCTATATCAATATTTTGTCGCGGGTATCGGGCGTAAAGATCAACAAAACTGACCCCGTCAACGCTTTGTGCGGCTTTGGACATGGCGGCGTTAACATTTGAATGTTGCTGCCTGGGATGGGCGTAAAGGACCAGTGTTTTCATGGGCTTTCCTCACAGGATTTGCATTTGGCCTGCCGGTCAGCAAACTGTTCTTTCAAGAATTTTGTAAATGCCTGCACCTTGGCGCTGCGGTGAAGGTCAACATGGGTGACCAGCCAAATTTTGATGTCCCATTCGGGCTTTGCGGGCAGGACCTGCACCAGATTTGGATTCAACGCCCCTGTAATATCGCTCATAAACCCGATGCCCGCGCCTGATATGATGGCGTCTTCAATGCTCCGCATGTGGGAGGCGCGAAAAATGATTTGTTCTTCGGGAATATTTTCGCGCAGCCATTTGATGAACGGAATATCTGAACGTGTGCTGGCGCCAGAAACAAATTTATGGGTTTTTAGATCGGTTTCGTTCTGTGGTAAACCAAATTTGGCAATATAAGATTTATGGGCATAAAGACTCATCGGTAAATTGGCAAAATGCTGCACGACATTGTCAGGTTCATCTGGTTTGCTCCCAGCGCGCAGGGCAACATGGGCTTCGCCGTATTCCAGCCGGAATTTGCGTTCATCCACCAATAGCGAAATCCGGATCGCGGGGTTTTCTTGCTGAAACGCAATCAATATCGGCGCAAACAAAGACGACAGGCCGGTCAGGGTAGTGACAATCAGCTCTCCGCTGACGGTATCGCTTTGGCCACTCAGGCGCGATGCCAACTGGCTGAATTGGTCATCGGATGCAGCCGCGATTTGCATCAGGTCTTTGCCCGCCTCGG